>JBIOEK010000145.1:0-8301 GCA_044445925.1 Hyphomicrobiales bacterium | reverse complement strand
CCGTCAAGGTGCGATGCGTGACGGTCAAGACCGAGGCGGCGAAGACCTCATTCCAGGAGATCACGAAAGCGAAGATGGCGGCCGCCGCGATGCCCGGCAGAGCCAGCGGCAGCACGATGCGGCGGAAGGCCTGCAGGCGCGAGCAGCCAAACACCCAGGCCGCCTCCTCGAATTCGCGCGGGATCCCGGCAAACAGGCCAGCCGAGATCAGGGCCGCGAAGGGAAGGGCCAGCGCCGTATGCACCAGCGCCACGCCGACCGGCGCGTCGTAGAGCCCGACGCGAATGAAGATCACGGTCAGCGGCAGGGCCAGGATCGCCAGCGGGAAGGCGCGCGTCATGAGCAGCATGAGGCGGAAGGCGTCCGCGCCCTTGAAGGAAAAGCGGGCGAGCGCATAGCCGGCCGGCAGGCCGAGCCCGATCGACAGCAACATCGTCAGGCCGGCCGCGATCACCGAATTCAAGGCCGCCTGCCAGACGCCCTCGATCCTCAGGAAGGAGAGGATCGCATCGAGCGAAGCGTCGGACGGCCAGATGCTCTTCGGCCATTTGAAGACGCCGGCACGGCCCCCGAAAGCGCCGAGCCCGATGAGATAGATTGGCACCAGGATCCAGGCGCAGAGCGCCGCCACGCCGCTCATCAGGAGGAGCTTGCGGGCCCTGGTCACGGCAAGGTCTCCGGACGCGTGCGCAGCGCCTTGAGATAGACGATGGTGGCGGCAAGCGAGATCGCCATGATCAGCACCGCATAGGCGGCAGCGACCCCGTAATTCTGGTTCTCGTTCTGCCACAGGAAGGCTTCGCCCGTGATCACCGGAAAGTTCCGCCCTCCCAGGGCATAGACGACGGCGAAGACCTCGAAGGCGAGGACCGTGCGCAAGATCAGCGCCGATTGCAGGCTCGGCTTCAGCAAGGGCAAGGTGATGCGCCGGAACTTGGTCCAGGGCGTCGCGCCGAATATGTCGGCGGCCTCGCCGAACTCCTTGGGGATGAGCTGCAGGCCAGCGACCAGGATAACGAGGACAATGGCCGTGGCGCGCCAGATCTCGGCCAGCAGCACGCCGAGGAAGAGCGTGACCGGAGTCTCGCTGTTGAGCCAGGGCGTCGGCCCGCCGATCAGGCCAAGCTTGAAGAGCGCGCTGTTGAGATAGCCGGAATTCTGCAGGATCGCCAGCCAGACGAGGCCGGCCGCGAGATCCGAGACGCCGAGCGGAATGGTCCAGACCCACAAGACGAGATCGCGGCCGCGCGTCAGCTTCTGCAGCATCATGCCCATGGCGAGCGCGAGGGCGACCTGCAGGGGAATGACCGCGATGACGAGCATGAAGGTGTTGCGGATGGCGGCAGCGAAGTTCAGGTCGCCCGCCATGCGCGCATAGTTGCCGAAGGACCATGCCCCGCTTGTCGTGAAGGACAGAGCGAGCGTTTGCACGAACGGCACGAGAAAGAACAACGCCAGGAAGGCGATTGCGGGGGCGACGAGGAGATAGGGCAGGAGGTTCGGGCGCGCCTTTCGCTCGGCTCGCTCGACACGGTCCTGCGGGATCGCGGTCATGACGAGCTCCCCGGCGGGGCTTGCGGCACATTCTCCCGCTTGCGGAAGAAGGCGCCGCAAGCCTCGGGGCGTGCCTTCGGCGCGCCGAAGGGTAGACTCCGCGAGGGCGGATGCAGGAGGGTGCCGCTCGGCATCAAGGCCCTCATCCGCCTCGACCAAAGCAACATGCGAACGCTTGCTGCCTCACAGCAAGCTACTGTCTCGGCTCCTTCTCGCGCGAACAGCGGGAGAAGGTGGGGCATCGGGCGCATCACTTCACCGGGCAGGGGCCCTCGCTCGGCTTGTCCGGCGCCCAGCACGGCGCCTTGGTCGCCGCGATGATGTCGCGCATCACGGCCGCCTCCGCGTCGAGCGTGGCGCGCACCGGCTCGCCGCGCAGCACGATCCGCTGAAAGCTGTCGGTGAAGACCTTGTTGAACTCGCCGCCCTTGTCGCCAATCCCCACCGGAAGCAGCACGGCCAGCGCATCCTTGGCGGTCTGCGTCTTGGCGACCCCTTCGGCGAGGAGCTTGATTCCGGGCGACAGGTCGGCCGGCAGCTTCGCCTCGACGACGGGAAAGAATCCGGTTTGGGCCGCGGTGGCGATCTGGGTTTCGGGCTTTTCCAGATGGGCGATGACGGCCGCGGCGCCAGCGCGGTCCGGCGCGCCCTTGACGATGCCGAGCCCGACGATGACCGGCATATAGGCGCGCCCCTTCGGGCCGGCGGGCGGAGGCACCACCAGATAGTCGCCGGGCGAGGCTTCCAAGGCATCCTTGAAGCGCGAGATATGGTCCCAGGCGATCCAGACTTCGTCCGCCTGCAGGGGATCTTGCATGAAGTCGTAGCTCGTCGAGTTGGGATTGACGCTCGCCCACAGCGCCTTGAAGTCGGTCCACATCTTTTCCGCCTCTGCCGAGCGGAACTCGGTGACCGTTGATGCGGTGTAGGAAGGATAGAGATAGCCCTGCAGGAAGCGCGCGAACAGGCCCTTGGGGCCGGCCGGGAAGCCGAGCCGGCGCTGGCCCGTCTTGTCCGCAATGGCCTTCGCCCATTGCGCCAGCTGGTCATAGGTCAGCGCATCGACGGCGGCGCCGGCCGGCAGGAACGGCAAGGCCTTCTTGTTGACGACCAGCACATAGGTCGCCTGCATCCAGGGAATATAGAGCTGGTGCTCGCCGCCGAACTTGCCGAGCTGCATGAGGTTCGCCGGTATACCGCGCGCCTTGACCGCCTCCGCGACGTCGTCGACGGCATCGAGCGCCCCGAGTGGCACCAGCGGCTGCAGCTCGCCATGCAGGGCCCCGACGAGGCTGATGCTGGGCTTGCCGGCCTGGTGCTCGGCCTGCATGCGCACCGCGAAGGCGGAGGGCTCGTCGACGATGAAGCTGGTCTTCGGCGCGCCCTTGAGGAGGATATCGCGCACCTTCTGCGCCTCCTCGATCGGACGCAGCTGCGTCGACAGGAAGACGAGCTCCTGCGCCATTCCGGGCCGAGCCGCCGCGGTCGCGGCGATAAAGAGCAAGCCCGCGGCGATCGCCA
The DNA here is from genome assembly GCA_044445925.1 of Hyphomicrobiales bacterium. GTDB lineage: Bacteria > Pseudomonadota > Alphaproteobacteria > Rhizobiales > Beijerinckiaceae > GAS188. The sequence goes on along the minus strand of JBIOEK010000145.1, from coordinate 5,226 downwards.
TGCGCCGTGATGTCGTCATGATGTCCTCCCATGCGCGTCTTGTTGCGGTCGTCAGCTCAGCAGTCGTTCGAGCCTGGGCAAGGCAGCGAAGTGGCGCCCACCTCGCCGCCGGGATCATGCTCCCGGCGCAGCGGTCGATTCGCGTTCGATGAAACGCACCTCGCAGATCTCCTGAAGCGTGCCCGGATCGGCGCCCCCGATGCGGGCCAGCATCATGTCGGCGAGCTTCTCGCCGGTCGCCGCGATCGGCAGCTCCATCGTCGTCAAGGGCGGATCGCAGAACTGCGCGGTCACGAGATTGTCGTGTCCGACGATCGAGAGATCGCGGGGCACGACGAGGCCTTGCCGGCGCGCCGCCCGCAAGGCGCCGAAGGCCATGCGGTCGGTGGCGCACAGGAGCGCAGTCGGCCGCGAAGGGCCGCTCAGCGCCTCGAGCGCCGCGCCGCAGCCGCCCGTTTCGTCGGCGCGATACTCGAAGATCGAAGGCTCGAGCCCGGCCTCCTCCATCGCGCCGCAATAGCCGCGCCGGCGCAGGACCGCGAAGGTGAAGGCCGAAGGCGCGGCGATATGGACGATCCGGCGATGGCCCATCTCCACCAGCCGGCGCACCGCATCGGCGAAAGCCGTCTCCCCGTCGCCGTCGACGAAGGCATGGACATGATCGCTCTCGCAGCGGCCCATGGCGACGAAGGGAAACCCCAGCCTTTGAAGATAGTCGATGCGCACATCCTGGCGCCGCGTGCGCACCACGACGATGCCGTCCGTGCGCCGGCCCTCGACGAGACGCCGATAGGTCTTCAGCTCGTCCGGGCCCGGCGCGGCCGCGATCAAGGTCAGGTCATAGCCTGCGCGGGCCAATCGCTGCCCCATGGGCGCGAGGAGCTCGATGTACAAAGGCTCGTTGAACTGGCCGGGCTCCGTCGGCAACACCAGCGTGACGAGCTCGCTTGCCCCCTTGCGCAAACGGCGCGCCGCAGCGTTCGGGCGGTAGCCGATCGCATCGGCTGTGTCGCGCACGCGCTTGCGCGTCTGCGCAGCCACGTCGCCATAGCCGTCGAGGGCCCGCGACACCGTCGTGATCGACAGGCCGAGCGAACGGGCGAGGTGTCTCAATGACGACATCGAATGACCCTGGCCGACCGACTACCCGAAACGTTTCGGTTCTATGATTTTGAGGCGCGTCGCGCAAGAGGGCCTTGACAGAGGGCAGCAAACCTAGCCCGGGCCGTTGCCGCTAATAGCGTGTCGTCAGATCAGTCAACCATTGTGGCGATGCGTCGACAAGGAACGTTTCAATCGATTTGTCGAGATTGGACAGGATGAGCGCGCCCACGCCAATAAGGACGAGCCCGAGCGCGATTTTCATGCCCTTGCCGGCCGTGAGCAGCCGGTCCCTCCAACGTGCCAGCGCTGCATGCGATACCATTCCTAGGACAAGCAACGGGAGACTGGCGCCCAGTCCGAAGACCAGCATCGTGAGTGAGACTTGAAGCAGGCTTTTGCCTTGCGCAGCCATTACCGAAGCAGCGCCCAATGTCGGACCTACGCAGGGACTCCAAACGGCGCCCAGAAGCAACCCCACTCCGAGCTGCCCTCCAAGCCCGCTGCTTGAAAATCCTCCGAAGCGCTGGTCAGCCCAATTGCTGACCGGGCCGCCAGCAGCGGCAAGCCGCACCTGCAATGGCGGCGCCGCCAACACCGCGCCGATCATTATCATGAGCGTCGCCGCTACGGAGCGGAACACGCCTGCGTCGAGACCAATGCCGAAGCCGATCGTCGCTACGAATAGACCGATCGCAACAAACGAGATTGCCACGCCGACAGCGAGAGCAACCGAGCCGAACCGGTGCTCAGAGGCCGCCGCGCCGAGCACGATCGGCAGCATGGGCAGGACGCAAGGCGACAAGGACGAAAGAAGCCCCGCCAGGAATGCGAGGCCGATCGTGCCGAGCGCCATCGCGGTCGACCGTCAGATGGCCGAATTGAGAAGCGCGGCAATCGATTCCGGGTTGGTATCGCCCACGGAGCGTGCGGTCTCCTTTGTTCCTTTGAAGGCGATGAGGGTGCTCTGCATCCGAGCGCCAAAGCTCTTGACCGCTTCCTTCTGGCTGTCGAAGTCAACATGGAAGACGACGAGGTCCTTGAACTTCGGGTCTTCCTCCAGCTTGCTGAGGATCGGAGCCTGTGCCTTGCAGGTCGGGCACCAGGTCGCGTGAATTTCGACAAAGATGGACTTGCCGGCATTTTGAGCCGCTGCAAACGAGCTTGCATCGAAGTTCTGCTTTTCGAGCGCGCGAGCGGCTGTTGAAGCGACGGCAGCAGCGACGCTGGCGCCGATCAGAATGGTGCGGCGAGAGAACATGAGTGAGCCTCCTTGAGTTGAAGTTGATGGAACCTGCATTAGCGTCCTGGTTTTCCGCGCGAGTTCACAATCTCGATACGATCATCATGCTCCAAAGAAATCAGGCCCGACCAGACGACTGAGGACGCGGCGCGACCCAAGAGAACATCCTTCGAGTCAACAAGCCGCCAAGTCCGACGAACAATGCGGTCGTCGCCAGATTCCACATCAGGATCATCGCCGTTGCGTCCAAGCTATGAAACAACGACAGCGCCGTTGCGGTGATCGCAGCCACCGCCAAGCTTCCGGTCAAGGCCACCGCGGTCGGTCGCAGAGGAGCCGCATAGCGGAGCATGACCAACATCGCGAGCGACAAGGGCAAACTGGTCAACACCAGCGTTGCGAAGCATCGCGCCGTTTCGCCGAGGCTGATGCCATTGGGATCGAAACTCACCCAATGGGTGAGACACTGGTAGCCGATGGTCGACAGCCAAGCGACCAGTGCCGGCACCGGCAGCAGAAGCCACAGACGCGATCGATCGGGGAGGCTCACCACGAACGCCGCGACCGCCGCCAGAACGCCGGTCATGAGCGAAGCCGCGATGCCGACCGCGAAGGCCGGATCCTGCAGGCGCAGCGCGATATCCGAGCGAATGCCCTGGCTGACCGCGAGAAGCGATAGGACGAGTACTGCAAGCAGCAACCAGGACGCTGCGCGCGCAACCGGTGGGCGCAGGCGCCGGACGGGCGCCAGATTGGCGGCAAGCGAGTTGATGAGATCGGGCGTCGTGATCACGTGTCACTCCCGTTGGAGAGCAACTTGCGCAAATTCTTCAGCGCACGATGCGTCGCGACCTTGAGTGAGGCTATGGACATCCCGCTCGCGGTGGCGGCCTCTTTCAACGACATCTCCTTGAGCTTCAACAATCGAATGGCTTGCCGCTGTCCAGGGGGAAGGCCCTCGACGGCCTCCTCGAGCCTGACCCGATCCACTATCTCTTCCACGTTCGCTTGAGGGGCCTGAAAAGTTTCATGTTCGGCCGTGAGCTCCGCCTCTCGCGATCTCCTGCGGCCTTGTCGACGCAGGCGATCGACAAAGCGTCGGTTGGCGATCGCGACCAGCCACGGGCCAAAAGGCCGAATGGGATCATAGGTGTTGCGTATGGAGTGCACGGTCAAAAGGACGTCTTGCACAGCGTCCTCCACGTCGCCTGCGTCACGATGACGCCTCGCGGCGAGGGAACGCAGATACGGTGTCACCTCTTCGAGGAGGCGACGATAGGCGGCGCTGTCTCCGTCTTGCGTACGCGCCATCAGGATCGACCAATCGGTGTCGCGGACCAGCGTTTCCCGTCGCCCGTCACTTGCTTCTCCACCGCTCACGTCACTCTTGACTAGGGTCAGTGGTGGCACGCGGTTACGCTGGCCCGGTTTCACGAGCGGGGAACTCCACTTAGGGCAGCGGCAAGGAATCGCATCCCGTTGGTGCGGACGTGCGATTGGGGATTGCGTCCGGACATCAGCGAGCGCCAAGAAGTCGGGTTCGCCGAGCCGCTCGATCAGCGATCAGATGGTCGAGCGACAGCGGGCCTGCGCCGAGCGCGATGATGGCTATTGCCAACCCGGCCCATGGGAGATGGAAATTCGCCCACCCGTCCGGCACGACGAGCTGGATTACGCCCGTCATCATCAGCAAACCAAGGGCCGCAAACCGCGTCGCAAGGCCCAACACAAGCAGGATCGGAAGCATGATTTCCGCAAGGGCGGTGAGATGCGCCACCACAAGCGGATCGGGAATATCATAGACGCCGCCGAAGATGTGAAGCTTGAACTCCTCTTCGAAGAGGTATGCAGTACTTGGTGATAGCAGGAGAAATCCGTCCCACCTGGTCAGGCCCGATCGAAAGAAGGGCACCGCGAGCGCGATCCGAAGGATCGGAGGCGCCGCGAACATAGCCACCCGACGAAGCCATTCGCTCGCAAGACAGACGCTTTCCACCACGCCGAACATGCTTGACTTTCGTAGGTCGGACGCGGCCTGGGTCATGCTTGTCCCCCTGATCGAGAGGCCGGGGCTTCTCCGGCGATGTCGTAGCCCACGAAGACCCCGGAGCCGATCAATCCTATTAGATTGGCCGCCAAGTCAAAGCGGTCATCGGCCCTCATGGCGGTTCGCATCGCCTCGGTCGCCGTCTTGCCTTCGGCGAGCGCATAGAGATATTCCGCGCCTCCTGCCGGCATTGAACGAGCCTCGACCTCGGTCGCCGGGCGAATGATGAGCACATCCTCGCCCCCCGCCGCGAGGTCGACGGGCGCCGGCACTCCGCCATCGACATTCATGCGCCAAATGGTGAGGGCCGGCAGGTGCGATCTGACGATGCGGACCGAGGGGTGAAGCTGGAGACGGATTTGAGGAAGGCGGTCGGCTTCGATCAGCTCGAACGCGGCAGGCTCGAGCGGCACCGCCTCGAGCGAGTGGTAGGCTTCGGTCCAGGCTCGTTCGATGCGGGCAACGTCCGGCAGATAGGTGAGCGTGGCGGCCGGTTCGAACCCGGCAATGAAATCGGGAAATCCGGCTCCGTAATCGAGGAGGATCGGCGAGCTTGGCGGGTCCGAAACGACGTAAGCGCGTGCCATGGCCCGGAAGAACTCGACGCCGACGATCCGACAGGCCGCGGGGAAGGCATGCATCAGCGCTTCCGTCAGACCGCAACTACACTGTTTCGATAGACCGCGAACCTCTTCGGACTGGGCTCCCCATCAGGTCCGACCAGGCCAGGCGGCGCGGGCAGCACGGCGTCAAGCAGCGCCGCGCAAAACTTCTGCTGCCTGTCAGCCAACCGCAGCATGGCGCGGCTCCTTTGTCTCGGCGAACATAATCGCCT
>JBIOEK010000144.1:0-8396 GCA_044445925.1 Hyphomicrobiales bacterium | reverse complement strand
GCCGAGGCTCGCCCCATGGGCTTCCGGAAGGCGCGAATGGTCGACGAGATCGGGCTTCAGCGCCATCATCATCGAGGTCTCGCCTTCGCAGGCATGCATGATGCCGTCCTGGTCCTCGAGGATCTGCTTGGTCTCCTCGAGCCCGGCCATGATGTAGGTCGTCGTGGCGATCGGGGCCGCGAGCTCGCGCGTCAGCTCCGTCGTGAAGGCGTTGAGCGCGGTGATGTTGCCGCCATGGCCGTTGACGATCAGGATCTGCTTGAAACCTGCCCGCAGGATCGACTGGCAGAGATCGCGCAGCAGGGCGTAGTAGGTCGCGAGCGTCAGCGTGAGCGTGCCGCCGAAGGCGACGTGATGCTCGGCAAGGCCGCACCAGACGGTCGGTGCCACGACGATGGGGCGTTCCTTGGCGACCAGGACCGCGGCGCGGCGGCAGGCTTCCCCGCACAGATAATCGTCGACGCCGGTCGCGAGATGGGGTCCGTGCTGCTCGGTCGAGGCGACGGGCAGGAGCACGATGGCGCCTTGCGCGGCGCGCCCGCGCAAGGTCTCGGCGGTCATGCGGTTCCAAAGGATCTCGGTCATCGCTGTGCTCATCTTCCTTCGTCGGCTAAAACCAATGGCGAGTAGGGATCGCAGCTCTTTGTCCAAAAGCCTTGCGGCCCCGCTGGCATGGGCTCCGTCGTCTCGATCGGCGAGACGGCCGATCCCGGTGGCGGCGCAGATCCATGACGGAACTGCGCCCCGACTGCCCTATGCCAAAGACGGCGCGGCTTGGATAGGGCGGCGTCGCGACGAGAAGCGCCGATCCCGCTTCCTGAAGGATGCGCCGAGCGAAGGTCGTGTGCGGCAACGCGCCGCGCCCGTCGGCTATCGCCTGCCGAAAAATGGCGCATAAATCGCGTAGCGCCTTACCTTGGCCACCTAACTCTTGACGAAACGTCACAATCCGTCAGTTATCTGGCCCAGGAATCGCGAGCGGGGAGGGTGGAGGGTGGTGGGCGACCAGCGCATCTTGAGCGTCCGCGATCTCGCGGTCGATTTCACCGGAGAGGCGGGGGTCGTGCATGCCTTGCACGGCGTGAGCTTCGATCTCTATCGCGGCCGCACCCTGGCGATCGTCGGTGAATCGGGCTCCGGCAAATCGGTGACGGTGCAGGCCGTGATGGGGCTCTTGCCGAAAAAGGCCCGCATCATCCGCGGCGAGATGATCTTCCGCGATCCGCCCCTCCACGGCATCGTCGACATGGCCAAGCTGCCGCGCGACGGCGACCAGATGCGCGACATTCGCGGCGGGCGCATCGCCATGATCTTCCAGGAGCCGATGACCTCGCTCTCGCCGCTGCACACGATCGGCGATCAGATCGGCGAGGCGGCGCGCATCCATCGCGAGGCCGACGCGCCCTTGGCGCGCGAGATGGCCGCGGACCTGCTCGCCAAGGTCGGCTTCCAGCATCCGCTGCAGCAGCTCTCCGCCTATCCCTTCGAGCTCTCGGGCGGCATGCGCCAGCGCGCCATGATCGCCATGGCCCTGATGTGCCAGCCCGCGATCCTGATCGCGGACGAGCCGACGACGGCGCTCGACGTGACGACGCAGGCCAATATCCTCTCCTTGATGAAGGGCCTGCAGAGGCAGTTCGACATGGGCATCCTGCTCATCACCCATGATCTCGGCGTGGTGGCGAACGTCGCTGACGACGTGGCCGTGATGTATCGCGGCGAGATCCTGGAGCGGGGCAATATCGAGGCGATCTTCCGCGATGCGCGCCACCCCTATCTGAAGGCGCTGATGCGTTGCGTGCCGCGGGTCGACGGAACGCCCGAGGAACGCCTCATGCCGCTGCGAGACACGTCGTCGGCCGAGCCCAGGGCGCCGTTGCAGGCGCAGGTGATGGGGCAGGCCTGTCCCGGGCTGGTTCTCGACGTGCAGAACGTCTCGAAGAGCTTCTGGAAGCGTGGCGGTCCATTTTCGGCGTCCACGCGCATCGCCGCGCTCACCAAGGTGAGCTTGTCGGTGCGGCGCGGCCAAACGCTGGGCATCGTCGGCGAATCGGGCTCCGGCAAGACCACCTTGTCGAAGGTCATCATGCGCGCCATGGCGCCCGATGAGGGCCGCGTGCTCTATGACGCCGGCTCCGGCCCCGGCGACATCGCCGCATTCGAAGGCGCGCAGTTGACTGCCTATCGCCGAGCCGTGCAATTTGTCTTCCAGGATCCGTTCTCGAGCCTCAATCCCCGCATGACCGTGCACGACATCCTCACCGAACCCTTGACGGTGCATGGCGTGGGCGACAGCGCCTGGCGCGCCAAGCGCGTCGTCGATTTGTGCACGCTCGTCGGCATCGATAGCCGGGCGCTGTCGCGCTACCCGCATTCCTTCTCGGGTGGCCAGCGCCAGCGCATCGGCATCGCGCGCGCGCTCGCGCTCGAGCCTTCCGTGCTGCTCTGCGACGAGCCGACCTCGGCGCTCGACGTCTCGGTGCAAGCGCAAATCCTGAACCTTTTGAAGGATCTGCAGTCGGAGCTCGGCCTGTCGCTGCTCTTCGTGTCGCACAACCTCGCGGTCATCCATTATCTGGCGAACGACGTCGCCGTGATGTGCCGCGGGCATGTGGTGGAGCAGGCCTCGAGCGCGGAGCTGTTCGCCAACCCTCGCCATCCCTACACCAAGGCGCTGCTCGCCGCCGTGCCGAGCGCCGATCTCGATCACATGCTCGATTTCGACAAGATCGCGGGCGAGGGCGTCTCCCAGCCCTCGAGCTGGCCGGAGCCCTTCACGATCCGCAAGGACGGCCCGCGCCCCGACATGGTCGAGGCCGCGCCGCGGCATTTCGTGCGCGTCGCCGGAGGCACAGTCGCTGGAGGCGGAAAAGACCACGCCAGGCTGGCCTCATGAGGAAGGGGCTGCGGCGCATCCTGGCCTTGGCGGCGATTGCGCTCACCGCGGGCTTTGCCGGCGAAGGTGCACGCGCGGTCGAGAACCTCAAGCCCAAGCCGCATACGATGAGCGTGGTGGCGTTCACCCCCCAGGCCCTCCCGCCTGTCTATCTGGACTCGCCCATGCTGGCGCCGCTCGTCGAGAGCGGCAAGCTGCCTCCGGTGGCCGAGCGCCTGCCGAAGACGCCGCTCGTCGTCGACCTGGAGGGGCGGGGGCGCGAGGTCGGCCGTTATGGCGGCGATCTGCGCAGCCTGGTCAGCAAGGCACGCGATCTCCGGCTGATGACCGTCAACACCTATACGCGGCTCGTGGGTTACGACGAGAAGCTCAATCTGCGGCCGGATTTGCTGGAGAAGGTCGATTCGCAGGACGATCGCGTCTTCACCTTCACGTTGCGCGAGGGCCATCGCTGGTCGGACGGCGAGCCGTTCACCGCCGAGGATTTCCGTTTCTATTTCGAGGATATCGCCAACAACAAGGAGCTCTCGCCGGCGGGGCCCGAGGGCATGTTCTACGTCGATGGCAAGCTGGCGCGCTTCGAGGTCATCGACGCGCGCCATGTCCGCTATAGCTGGGACAAGCCCAATCCGTTGTTCCTGCCCTCGCTCGCCCGGCCCCGCCCGGTCTTCGTCTACGCGCCCGCCCACTACCTGAAGGCGTTTCATGTTCGCTACGCGCCAAAGGAGAAGCTGGCCGCGCTCGCCGCCCAAGCCAAGCTGCGCGGCTGGGCCGCCCTCTTCAACCGCACCAACGACCCTTACGACAACGCCAACCCGGAAATGCCGACGCTGAACGCCTGGAAGATCGTCACCAAGGCGCCGGCCAACCGCTTCGTCTTCGAGCGCAATCCTTACTTTCATCGCGTCGACGCGGCAGGCCACCAGCTTCCCTATATCGACCGCTTGTTCATCGATCTCGCGACGGCGAGCCTGTTCGCGCCGAAAGCCAATGCTGGCGAGGTCGATCTCCTGGCGCGCGGTCTGCAGATGTCGGATGCCCCCGTGCTCAAGGAAGGCGAGAAGGAGCATGGCTATCGGACGCTGCTCTGGCCCATGGCGCGCGGCTCGTCCTATGCGCTCTATCCCAATCTCACGGTGGAAGATCCCGGTTGGCGGGCCTTGAACCGCGATCAGCGCTTCCGCGCGGCACTCTCCCTCGCCATAGACCGCCACATCATCAATAATGCCATGATGCTGGGCCTCGGCCTCGAGGGCAACAACACGGTCATGCCGGAGAGCCCGCTCGACGACGAGGCGAACCGCATGGTGAACGCAACCTTCAACCCGGATCTCGCCAACAGCCTCCTCGACGGGATCGGTCTCACGCAACGCAGCGGCGAGGGCGTGCGCCTCCTGCCCGACGGGCGCGAATTGGAGATCGTCGTCGAGGTGGCGGGGGACAGCCGCGACATCATCGACACCTTGCAGCTGGTCTCCGAGTTCTGGCGCGATGTGGGCGTCAAATTATTCATCAAGCCGCAAGAGCCGGGCGTGCTGCGCAGCCGCTCCTATTCGGGCCGCACCATCATGGTCGCCGGGCCCGGCCTCGACAACGCCATACCGACGGCCGAGATGCCGCCCTACGAGCTGGCACCGGCGCTCGGCGAGAACTACGCTTGGCCGCTCTGGGGCGAATATGAGGAGACGCGCGGCAAGCGCGGCGAGGCGGTGGATCTACCCGACGCGAAGCGGCTGCTCGATCTTTACCATCAATGGCTGGCGACGAGCGACGAGACCGAGCAGACGCATATCTGGAAAGAGATGCTGGCTATCAACGCCCAGGAGGTGTTCAGCATCGGCACCGTGACGCGCGAGCTGCAGCCGGTTGTGGTTTCGAAGCGATTGCGCAATGTGCCGGAAAAGGCTCTCTTCGCCTTCGAGCCGACCTCCTATTTCGGCGTCTACCGCATGGACGAGTTCTTCTTTTCGGAGTGACGGACGAATGACGTTGCTGCGTTACCTCCTGCGCCGGCTGGCCATGATGGTGTTCACCTTGCTCCTCATCTCGGCGCTGGTCTTCTTCATCATCAAGCTGCCGCCGGGCGACTATCTGACGAATCAGATCGCCGAGCTCGCAGCCGAAGGCGATGCGTCGAGCGTTGCCAAGGCCGAGTTCCTGCGCCACCAATTCGGTCTCGACTTGCCGGTCTGGCATCAATATCTCTCCTGGATCGGCCTGATGCCGGGACCGAACGGCTGGTCGGGCCTTCTTAAGGCAATTGGGGCTGGTCCTTCGAGTACAACCAGCCGGTGAATGTGGTGGTCGGGCAAGCGCTGGTGCTCACGCTCGTCGTCAATCTCGCCGCTGTCATCTTCGTGCATATCGTGGCGATACCCATCGCCATCTATTCGGCGGTGCGCCAATATTCGCTTGGCGATTATCTCGTGACTTTCATCGGCTATATCGGGCTCGCCACGCCGAGCTTCCTGCTCGCCCTCGTGCTCCTGTTCTACCTCAACCGCTGGTTCGGCATCTCGATCGGCGGCCTGATGGACCCCTCCTATACGGACCAGGCCTGGAGCATGGACAAGATGCGCTCCATCGGCTCCCATCTCATCGTGCCGACCATCGTCATCGGCCTCGCCTCGACAGCCGGCATGATCCGGCGGATGCGGGCCAACTTGCTCGACGAGCTGCAGAAGCAATATGTGGTGACGGCGCGCGCCAAGGGCCTGTCGGAAGGCAGGCTGTTGCTCAAATACCCGTTCCGCATGTCGCTCAATCCCTTCGTCGCCGATATCGGCAATATCCTGCCGCACCTCGTCTCAGGCTCGGTGCTGGTGTCGCTGGTGCTGAACCTGCCGACGGTCGGGCCGATCCTGTTGCAGGCCTTGCGGGTGCAGGATCAGTATCTTGCGGGGTTCATCTTGATGTTCGTCGCGGTGCTCACCGTCGTCGGCATGCTGATCTCGGATCTCGCGCTCGCCGCGCTCGATCCGCGCATCCGCTTCGCCGGCCGCGTCGCGTGAAGGGCCTGCGATGAACGACATCTCGGCGAATGCGGTGTTAGGGCTGCCGCCCGCGCTCGAGGAGCGCTTCGTCTCGGATGCCGCCTTCGATCCCGAGGCCGAGATCGGCGGCGAGAGCGCGCTGGCGCGCGCCTCGTCCCTGGCGCTCACCTGGCGCAAGTTCAAGCGCAACAAGGCGGCCGTGATGGCGGCCGTCATCTTGCTCATCACCTATCTCACGGTTCCCTTCGCCGAGGTGGTCGCGCCCTATCCGCCGGCCGAGCGGCGCGCCAATCACCTCTACGCCCCGCCGCAGAGGATCCACTGGTTCCATGAGGGGCAATTGCGAGGACCGTTCGTCTATCCGGAAACCTTTCGCTTCAATTCGGAGACCTTCACGCGCGATTATACGAGCGACAAGACGCAGCCCCAGCCTGTCCTCTTCCTGTGCCGCGGCTCCCCCTATCGGCTCTTGGGGCTCATCCCCGCCGATTTCCATCTGTTCTGCCCGCCGCAAGAGGGAACCTTGTTCCTGCTCGGCACCGACAAGCTCGGCCGCGACCTGTTCTCCCGCATCGTCTATGGGGCGCGGATCTCGCTCACGGTCGGGCTCGCCGGAATCGTGGTCTCCTTCGTCATCGGGCTGACGCTCGGCGGGCTCGCCGGTTATCTCGGCGGCTGGGTCGATGTCGTCGTGCAACGTCTCATCGAGGTCTTGCGCTCGCTGCCGGAGCTGCCGCTCTGGCTGGCGCTCTCGGCGGCGCTGCCGCCGAATTTGAGCCCGATCTTCGTATTCCTGGGGATAACCGTGATCCTGGGACTGCTCGATTGGCCGGGCCTGGCGCGCGCCGTGCGCTCGAAGCTCCTGGCGCTGCGGGAAGAGGATTTCGTCAAGGCGGCGGAGCTGATCGGGGCTTCACGCAGTCGCATCATCATGCGCCATCTGATCCCTAACTTCATGAGCCACCTGATCGCTTCGGCTACCTTGTCCATCCCCTCGATGATTCTCGGCGAGACGGCGCTGTCTTTCCTGGGATTGGGCTTGCGGCCGCCGATCGTGAGCTGGGGCGTGCTTCTCAACGACGCGCAGAACCTCGCCTCGGTCAATCTCTATCCTTGGCTGCTGGCGCCGATGGTCCCGGTGATCATCGTCATCCTCGCCTTCAATTTCGTGGGCGATGGCTTGCGCGACGCGGCCGACCCGTATCATTGACCAATCGATGATGCTCGAAGGAGATTTGCTCTTGCCCGACGAAGGCAATGCGGGCCATGCTGACCTGCGGGGAGCGAAGCGGCAGGGCTGTCATCGGGCCTCGTCGGACGCATAGGCATCGGAGGGCATCATGAAGGCAGCCGACGTGATGACGGCGCCGGTCATCTCGGTCACCCCCGCGACGCGCACGCGCGACGCGATCGAGCTGATGCTGACGCATCATCTGAGCGGGCTGCCGGTGCTGAACGAGGAAGGCAAGCTCGTCGGCATCCTGAGCGAAGGCGATTTCGTGCGGCGCTCGGAGCTCGGCACCGAGAAGCACCGCTCGCGCTTCATCGCCTTCATCCTCGGTCCGGGCCGCGGCGCCCATGACTACACCAAGAGCCATGCCCGTTTCGTGCGGGGCGTGATGACCGAGGAAGTGATCGCGGTCACCGAGGACACCTCGCTCGAGGACATCGTCTCGCTGATGGAGAAGCACACCATCAAGCGCGTGCCGGTGATGCGCGACGACGACGTCGTCGGCATGGTGTCGCGCTCCGACCTGCTCCGTGCGCTTGTGGGGGCGAGCCGCAGGCGCGAGGAGGCCACGGATGACGGGGCTATCAAGGAGCGCATCCTCGCCGAGTTGACCAGGGAAGGGTGGGCGCCTTCGAGCTGCATCGGCGTCGAGGTCAAGGATGGGGCGGTCGATCTCACTGGCACCATCTTCGATGCGCGCCAGCGCCTGGCGCTCAAGGTCGCGGTCGAGAATACGCCGGGCGTCAAGACCGTGCATGACAAGCTGGTCTGGATCGACCCGGGCTCTGGCCTCGTCATCGACGCACCCGACGAGAGTGACGCGACCGAGGCCGAGGCCCGCCAGTAGGGTCTGCTGGCAATCGTGCGATTCCCAAGAGGATTCCCAAGAGGCGCTCAAGAGGCGCTCAAGAGGCGCTTCATCCGGCGCAAGGCTGGGAAACCGGGCAGCTGGCCTTGATCCGCCAAGACCCTGCCAAAAAAATCTGTTCCCCTTGTGTTCCGGCGGCACATCGGTCATGATGCACCCTTGAGATTTCGCGCAGCCGGCGCTGATGCCGGCTACGGCTGTTTGACAAGTGAAGAAAGCCAATGGGCGCGCGGCAAGTCCGGGCTCGCCGCGCACGCCCTGCCATTGGCGCGCCGGACCCCGTGTATTCGGCGACGTTGCGCGCGCCATGAGCTCGGTTGCGGAGAGCCCGGTCGAGCCTGCTGGGTTGTGCGCCCTTGCTGCATTTCAGCTGCATTTACGGCGAGAGGAGGGCTTTCGCGTTTCCCG
>JBIOEK010000143.1:0-8449 GCA_044445925.1 Hyphomicrobiales bacterium | reverse complement strand
GCGTAACGCGGGCGCGGCCCTTCAGCACATAATGCCATTCATTGGCGTCCGGGTGCCAATGCGGCGCGTGCATGGCGCCGGGCTTCAGCTTCATGACCATTCCGGTTATGGTCGACGACATCGGGAATTCCCGCGCCGAAGCGATATGCAATGTGCCGCCGAGCGTGTTGACCGCCGGCGCTTTGGCCATCAGTGCGTAGCGATGCGAGCTCGTCGCGTCGAGCTCCTTCGCGGCCTTCGCCTGCGGGCCGTCCAAGGCGATGACCTCGCCCTGCATGATGTAGGTCTCCCCCTTCGGATGCTGCGGCATCGCCTCCTTCGGGACGCCGAAGGCCTGTGCCAGCACGTCCTCGTCGAAGCGGCTCATCCAGTCGCTGATCCCGAAGGTACCGTGCTCGGAATAGAGCCCGTCATCGAACACGAGAATGGCGTGGCAGGGGCTGGCGCCGAGCGTCTGAATGGCGTGGCCGTGGCCCTTGGGGAAATACCACAGATCGCCTGGGCCCAGATTCGTGACCTCCAGATTTCCCGCGGGGTCGACCACCGTCACCTGGCAATTTCCGGCGGCCACGAAGGCCCATTCGGCCGAATTGTGCCAATGCAGCTCGCGCGAGCCTCCGGGATTGAGGTAGAGATGGGCTCCCGCCATATCGGTCGAGATCGGCAAGCCGCGCATCGTCACCTCTCGCGCCCATCCTCCGGAGGTCGCCTTGATGGGGCCCTTGTCGAGTGAGGCCGTGAAGGTCACGGGATCGCCGGGGCGGCGCGGAATCAGCGGCTGGTATTTGGTGGAGGGCGCCACCTCGTATCCGGCCGCGTGGCCGTCGTCATCGGCGGCGAGCGACTGGGCGCTCGCCAACCCGCCGGCGCCCCAAGCGAGCGCCCCGAGAAACACGCGACGATTCGTCTGAGGCATGGCGCATCCTCTCGTTTGCGGCTCCACGGTAGACCAAGCAAGGCAAGACAGGCCCGAGAAGCGCAATTCGCAGATTCCAGACTCGAGCCGCCCCTTCGCCCTCGGACCGGACGATCAATGTCCACTGCTCACCGAGTTGAAGCGCTCCGGTGGACCTGCGCGAGCTTTGAGAGTTGAAAAGAACCATTTTCGAGGCAAAGTCGTCCCTGCAAATGCAGGGATGCGACCGAATGTCGCAGAGCCATTGTGTCGGGCACTCGGCCGGCGATCGCATCCCTTGGCGCGATTGAACAGCGATCGGCCCCGGATTCAGAATAGCGGAATGGATACTACGCTTCGCAGAATAGAGACGAGCTCGGCCTGGCGATGCGATCCTGTGCGCTCGAATATGAGCTGCAAATAGCTGCGGGCCGTGTTGATCGTAACCCGCATGATTCTTGCTGCCTCATCGAGCGATGTTCCGTCCATTAACAGCCCCGCGAGCGTCGCCTCTGCCTTTCTGAGGCCGAACACCTCGACGAAAACAGGCACGCTCCTTATGCCGTCGCTGCGTCGGGATATTCCGATCAAGGCGACAACGCCGCGTGAGCCGGCCTCGCCTCGAAGCGGATGTTTCTGCGCGAGCGGACAGGCGCGAAAACGATGGAGGACGCCGGTCCGGCGCCCGCGCATCACGCAGATTCGCGGCGCGTCGGCTATTCCCTCTCCCATTGCCCCCTTCGCCGCGGTGTCCGTTGCGGCGCAAAGACTCGCTTCGGTGGCAAGGTCAGTTGCCGAGAGAGCACCTGCGCGTAACAGGATTTCGCCCGACCCGACCAGGTCGAGCGCCATCTTGTTCGCGAGCAGGACGCGCCTGTCGCTCGTGCAGACGAAGATCGGCACCTCGAGCAGGTCCACCATTGCCGACACCGAGGAATGGATCGCCGCTCTCCCGACCGTATCGTAGAGACGATAGGACTGCCGCAAATGGGACATGACGATTCCGAAGCGGCGACGGCTTTCTGCCCGGAATGGTCCGGCCCTTCGGGAGCGCATGATGCTGAGCGTGCCGACCGATTTGTCCGTCTTCGCGAACACGCCGCAGATTTGCCTGCGCATCCCGAGAGGATCGAGGAAATCGGCGACGATGCCCGAGCGGTCGAATCCGGGCGGCTCGATCTCGTTGTCGAGAAGCGTCGCCCCTTCATTGTAAAACAGAATGCGTCGCCTCGGATCGGCTTTGCCATATGCCTCGAAGAAGGATTTGAGCATGGATATCGGCCGATTGGGCGTCAAAGCGTAGAACCACTCGTCATTCCAGACTGAACGTGTATGGTTGCCGATAACGAGTTGGCCCACCTCTCCCCCGACATAATCGCACATATCGCCGAGAAGATTGATCCATTGGCGCGGATGGCCATTACCGCAATAGAGCGGTTCGAGAACGCGGCTCAGCTTGGCATCCGAACTGGCCATGCACGCCTCGCGCGTTCACAGGCACGCGTCGCGTTGGGCTAAGAGAAGCGCACTATACGGCGTTCATCCGAGCGCGCCGCAAGAGTGCTGCGCCGAACTGCTCAGAATAACCATCGATTGAGGTCGGATCAACAGCTGAATCGACCGTTAGGCAGCTATCGAATCAACGTGCGTCTCGCTTAGTCGCCAACCCTTGCAAATCAGGCTTCACTGCTCATTCGATCTGTGGGAAGCGAATGTCCGCCGTCCACCCAAAGCGGCCGTTCGGTTCCAGGTCCCGTATGGCCCGGATTGACCACGACGCATCTCGGGCGCGGGAGAGAAAACGGCCGCTCGTCCATTGAGGCTCGATCCAATGGCGCAACGCTAAGTCCAATATGCTATGCGTCGAATGGTGCGAACAGGGTCCGCGGAATGTCAGATGCCCGTCCGCTATAGTCTCGCGCTTTTAGGCGCCGTCTTCTTGAGCGTCATCCTCTTCGCTTGCATGGCGACGCCTGCCTCGGCGAGCGAGCCCGTGCTGACGATCGACGTCGGCGGCACCACGCGGAGATTCACGCGTGAGGAGCTGTTGCGAAATCCGTCGATCGCAGAGATCGATGTGGCCCGCGACTCCGCATACCGGCGGACCATGCATTACCGCGCGCTACCGCTGGAGCGTCTTCTTGCGGGCATCGATCTGCCGCGCGACCAGATACTCGAAGCCGTCGCGACCGACGGGTTCGTCGGCATGTTGCCGGTCGATCTGGTCCTTCATGCGCCACCCGACGGCGCGCAGGCCTATCTGGCGATCGAATCGGCCGAGGCGCCTTGGCCACCGCTTCCCGGCAAGGAGGTCAGCGCGGGGCCGTTTTACATAGTCTGGCTGAGACCGGAGGCCTCTGGCGTGCGCAGCGAGCAATGGCCGTATCAGGTCGAGGCGATCCGCAGCGTCGATTCGCCCGCCAAGCGCTGGCCGGCGCTGGGTGTCGCACCGACGTTGCGGGTGGGCGATCCTATTCGCGTCGGACAGACGCTGTTCGTCACCCAATGCCTGGTCTGCCATAAGTTGAACAGCGCAGGCAGTGCGGATGTCGGCCCCGACCTCAACCGGCCCGAGAACCCGACAGAATATTTCCAGACGAGCGCCCTCAAGCGCTACGTCCGCGATCCGTCGTCTTTGCGCCATTGGCCGAACATGCAGATGAAGGGTTTCGACAAAGAGGCGCTGAGCGACCGCGAAATCGGCCTGATCGTCGCCTATCTGCGACATATGGCGGGCCGTAAGGTGATGCCCTAGCGCGGGATGCCTTTGGATCGAGTGAGCGTCGCGCTTCTATCTATGCCGGGGGCTCGGCAAATCCGCGCTTCCTGAACAGCGCCGAGGGATCGGGGCGACGTCCGCGAAACGCCAGATAAGCCTCGTCCGGGTCGCGCAGATTGCCCGCGGCGTAGATGTAGTCACGCAGCCTTGCTGCGGTCGCTGGGTCGAAGATATCTCCGGCCTCCTCGAAGGCGCCGAAGCCGTCGGCGTCGAGCGTTTCCGACCAGAGATAGCTGTAATAGGCGGAGGAATAGCCCTCACCCGCAAAGACGTGCTGAAAATGGGGTGGGCGATGGCGCATGACCATGCCCTGCGGCATGCCGATCTTCGCGAGCAGCTCCATCTCGAATGCCTCCGCATCGATTGCGCCGGGCTCGCCATTGAGGTGCATTTCGAGATCGACGAGCGCGCTCGACACATATTCGACGGTCGCGAAACCCTGGTTGAAGTTGCGGCCCTCGAGCAAGCGGCGCAGCAGCGCCTCGGGCATCGCCTCGCCGCTGCGGTAGTGGATGGCGAAGCGCTTGAGGATCTCGGGGCGCTCCAGCCAGTGCTCGTAGAGCTGCGAGGGAAGCTCGACGAAATCCCTGGCGACGCTCGTTCCCGAGATCAAGGGATAGGTCACGTCGGAGAGGAGGCCGTGCAGCGCGTGGCCGAACTCGTGAAACAGCGTGCGGGCATCGTCGAAAGAGAGGAGCGTCGTCTCGCCGTCGGCGGCCTTGGCGAAATTCATGACGTTGACGACGATCGGCCGATAGTCGCCGCCGAGCTTCTCCTGCGCGCGAAGGGCGCTCATCCAGGCCCCGCTCCGCTTCGAGGCCCTGGCGAAATAGTCGCCGAGGAACAGGCCGACATGGCGGTCCGAGGCGTCGCGGACCTCGAAGACACGCACGTCCTCGTGATAGGTCGGCACGTCGAAGCGCTCGGCGAAGGAGAGGCCGAACAGCAGGCGGGCCGTCTCGAAGGCGGCTTCGATCATCTTCTCGAGCTGCAGAAACGGCTTGACCTCGTTCTCGTCGAGATCGATCTCGCGCCTGCGCCGCCGCTCGTCGTAGAAGCGCCGGTCCCAGGCGGCGAGCTCGAAATTCGAGCCTTCCTCGCCGATGAGGGCTTGCAGCTTTTCGCCCTCCGCGAGGGCCTTGGCGCGCGCCGGCAGCCAGACGCGCCGCAGCAGCTCCAGCGCGGCCTCCGGCGTCTTCGCCATGGTGTCGGAGAGGCGGAAATGCGCGAAGCTCTCATAGCCGAGCAGGCGCGCCCTCTCGGCGCGCAGCGCCAACGTCTCCGTGATGATCGTGAGGTTGTTGGCCTCGCCTGCCTCGCCGCGCGCGATCCAGGCCTTGAACGCCGTCTCGCGCAGGTCGCGGCGGCTCGAGAACTGCAGGAAGGGCTCGATCGAGGAGCGCGACAAGGTAATGACGTGGCCGGCGTCGAGACCGCGATCGCTCGCGGCCTGGGCGGCGGCGTCGCGCAGGAAAACGGGCAAGCCGGCGAGGTCGTCCTCGCCTCGAAGCAGAAGCGCGAAGGCCCGCTCATCGGCGAGCACTTTCTGTCCGAAGCTTGTGCCGAGCGTCGCCAGGCGTTCGGAAATGGCAGCGAGACGCTCCTTGACCTTCGGCGGCTTGCCGGCGCCGGCACGCAGGAAGGCCGTGCGATAGCGCTCGAGAACGCGCTCCTCTTCCGCCGAGAGGCCAAGCTCCGCGCGCCTCATGAACAAAGCATCGATGCGCGCGAACAGCCCATCATCGAGGAAGATCGCGTTCCTGTGGCGGGCAAGAAGCGGCGCCATATCGCGCTCGATCGCCTCCAAGGCGTCGCTGCCGTCGGCGCCCACGAGGTTGAAGAAGACCGAGCTCGTGCGGCGAAGCAGCCGCCCGGCAAGCTCCAGCGCCTCGATCGTGTCGACGAATCCGGGCTCGTCGCGGTTCTCGGCGATCGCCGTGACTTCCTGACGGTGCGCGGCGAGGCTTAAATCGAAGGCTTCGCGAAAGTGCTCCGGCTTGATCGCCGCGAAGGGCGGGGCCTCGAAGGGCGTGGACCAGTCGGCAAGGAGGGGGTTCTCTGAACGCATTGCGGCTTTCGTCTCGAGGAGGGGTCTTATAGTCGGCGCACCGAGGCATTGTCACATCGCGCCGGCGAATGAGCGGCTATGCGCTGCCCTTCGCGGCATCGCCGAATCGGGTTATTGCGCTCTGGCCACACAGAGGCGACAGGTCAGGAAAGATCGTCGGTCGAGGCGGATGCGGCAGGATGTCACAAAGGCGGCAAGTTGCGATGGCAATGGTCGAGAGCTTGCGCCGCGTCGGCGGGCGGCGCCGCCTGCAGCGGGCGGAAAGGCTTAAGAGAATGAAGTCGCGAGGTTTTCGGAAATGAGATGGGTGGCAGCTGTCGTGCTATGCCTGACCTTGTGGGGGTGCGGGTCGGACTCGGACGAGAAGCTCCAGGGCTACGAGGTGCGCCAGCTTTCGGACGCCGAAAGGGAGGCGCTGGGGCGGTCTCTGGCGCAGACGCTGGCAGATCCGCAATCGGCCCAGTTCAAATGGATGCCTCTCGTGCTCGCCCAGAGGAACAAAAGGACGAGCTATTGCGGGCTCGTCGACGCCAAGGGCAGCGGCTTTCGCAAATTCTCCGCCAGCATCCAGCAGGGCTCGAGCGGCCTCTACGATCATGGCGTCATCGAGCATGTGGAAGGCTCGCCTGCGATCCTGAGCGGGGGGAGCGCCCAAGGCGACGCGGCGGCGGGCGGCTCGGTGGTGGAGATCTGCAAGGCCTGGGGCTATGTCGATTTCGGCTTGGCCAGGTGATTGGCGATTGCCACGCATGAACGTCTAGTCATCGACCCTGTGGACGGGCACCCAATCGTGCCGGCGTCGACATGGATTCTTTGGCCAGGATCTCCGCCAAGAACTCAATGAAGACCCGCACCTTCGTCGCCAGCCTGCGTCCGGAGGGATGCACGGCGCTGATCGACAGCGACGGCGGCTCGTAGTGGCGCAGGACCCGGCGAACGGCGCCTGACGCCAATTCATCGGTGAAGAGCCATCCCGGCGCATGCGCGAGACCGAGATCCGCCAGCACGGCGGTGCGAATGATTTCCGCATCATTGCTGCGAAGCGCGCCCCGGGGGTGATGGACGATATCGCCGAACTTGCCTCGAAACCCCCACGGGCGAGGCGCTCGCTCCGGCGCGAATATCACGCAGGCGTGCCGGTCGAGCTCGCTGGGCGTCGCCGGCTCTCCGTTGCTTTCCAGATAGGCAGGGGTCGCAACGGTGATGATCGGAGACATCGCTAGCTTGCGCACCATCAGCGACGAATCGGTCAGCTCGCCATTGTGGATGGCGACGTCGACCGCCTCCTCGACCAGGTTGACCAGCCGTTCGGTGACCAGCAGCTCGACCGTAATATCGCGGTAGCGGGCGAAAAACGCGGGCAGCCGGGGCACCACGTAGAGCCGGCCAAAGACGGGCGCCACGGACACGCGCACCAGGCCGGAAGGCGATGCCTGTCCGCCCCCGATACGGGATTCGGCCGCTTCGAGATCGCCCACCAGCTGCACGGCCGATTCATAGAACTCCTGCCCGGCCTCCGTCAGGCTTAGGCTGCGGGACGTGCGGCGTATCAGCTGGGCGCCGAGATGCGTCTCGAGCGCGGCAATCTGCTTGCTTACGGCCGGCTGTCCGACACCAAGCTCCTTGGCGACCGCGGAGAAGCTACCGCTCTCGATGGCTCGCACGAACACCTGCATCGCGCCCAATCGGTCCATCGCTGGCTCCCGCCTTACATTCCTAGATGGAATGATTGGTATTCTTACGCCCCTTCTGATCATCGATCAATGGAATGGATAGTTTCGATCAACCCGAGCGGGCTGGGTCGTCTCCATCCCGTTCCGGCAACCTGAAAGGAATGGCGATGAGAGAGATTTCTTCAAGACCCGTCGCGGACTATGTGGCCGCGACCAATGCCTTCGATGGCGACGCCATGATGGCTCTCTTCACCGATGACGCGATCGTCAATGACATCCAGCGCGAATTTGTCGGACAGGCGGCGATCAGGGCGTGGACCGATCGGGAGATCGTCGGCGTCAAGGTGACCCTGGAGCCGGTGGAAGCGAGGGTCCACTACGGCGACGAGATCGTCACCTTCAAGATCGACGGTCAGTTCGACAGGACCGGCCTGCCGGATCCCCTGCTGCTGACCTACTACTTCACTCTGCGCGACGACAAGATCTGCAGACTGATCATCTTGCGCAACAAGCCGGCGTCATAGCCCGCTGCCGTCATTGCCAGGAGGCGGGAGCGACGCTGCGATTTCATCAGCGGCGTTCCTCCTTTGGCATTGCCGAGCTGCTCGATGCTGCCGAAGCCATCCGCGCGGTTGGCCAGCGCGAGCAGCGTGCTTCGGCTCGAGCCCCGTGACCGACGCTTCCAGCGCCTGGGTCAGTCCCTGGCGGGCTCGATCCGACGAAGACGGCGCCGCGTTGCGCGGCTCACGGCAGCGCCGCTTCCGTCTGATCAGGGCCAATTCAGCTGACATGGGTGTGCGCCAATAGCTCCGCTCCGGGGCCGCCCTGTCCCGATGCCGAGGAATCCACTGGCCAGAGCCTTGAAATCTCCGTTAATATGCGCGCGCAGCTCATGGACGCACCGCCCGGCCAAGAAGGTCGTCTTGTTCGGCCTCACTCCAGTGGGGGGAGGCGGGCGAACTGGCGCCTCGCGCCGGTGGCGTCGATAAGGTTTGGCTATGGCGAGATGCGGCAAGGTTCTGTCGACGTAGAGT
>JBIOEK010000142.1:0-8470 GCA_044445925.1 Hyphomicrobiales bacterium | reverse complement strand
GCGTCGCCTCCCGTCGCGAAGATCCAGTTCCCGAAGCGCGTGCAATGGAGCACGTAGGAAGCCGCGATCGTCAGCACCGTCGCCCAGACGACGATCATGGGAACGCCCGAGACCACAGGCCTGCCGTTCGGCAGCCTGGCGAGAAGGCCATGCTCGGACATCCAGAGGAAAAGCCCGCCGAGAACCTGGCCTCCGAACACGAAGGCGATGAGGTCGTGATCCTTGTAGTCCTGCAGGCCGCCGATCAGCGTCGTCTCGTTGAACAGCCTCGCCGACACGATCGACGCGCCGCGCAGGACGAACAAGAAGGCGAGCGATACGATGAACGAGGGCAGGCCGCTGCGGACCCTGATGAGGCCGATGAGAAACCCGGTGCCGACCGCGACCGCGAAGCCCGTCAGGATGGCGAGCCAGGCCGGCAGGCCTCCGAAGACGATGAGCAGCGCCATGGACATGCCGGAGAAGGCGATCATCGAGCCGATCGACAGGTCGAACTCCCCGGCCACGACCAGAAGGCAGGCTCCGACCGCCACGACCGTCAGCTCCGCGCTCACCTCGACCCAGTTGAGAACGCCGCGCGGGGAGAACATCGCCGGATTGGCGATGAACATGAAGAGTACCGAGACGATCATGACGCCGGCAAGCGCCCCGGAGCTTGGGTAGCGCAGCAGCTTCTGGAGGAGCTTGTCCTGGCCGGCGCGCCGCTCGGGCTCCCGGAAAGAGGAGTCTTCGCCTTCGGCCGGTATCGTGAAATCCGTCCTCATCCTTCGCTCGTCCCTACCGAGGCCTCATCCCGCCGGCTCGCGGGCGGCATGCCTATGATGAGGATCGGGATGCGGATAGGTCACGGCTCCGGAGAGCCCGCGCCGCAAGCACGGCCCATCGGGCGCGAAGCCTCGGCCCATCGGGGCATTATCGGACCGTCCCCGCCAATTTCCTGACCTGCTCGATATTGCCCTTGGTGACGAAACCTGGGCCCGTCAGGATGTTGTTGCCGACGACGAGCCCATATTTCCGGTAGAGGTACAGGCCTATCACGGGATAGAAGCCCTGCAGATATTGCTGCTGATCGATGGTGAAGGCGGCCCGCCCGTCCACGATCGCCTTGGCGACATCTGCGCTGTTGTCGAAGCAGCCGACCTGCACCTTGCCCGTCAATCCGATCTCGTCGATGCCGTTCATGACCGCGACACACGCCACGGGATCGGTGACGATCACGCCGTTCACGTCCTTGTTGGAGAGAAAGGCGGCGGTCGCCCGGGTCTTGCCCTCCGTCGGGCTGCTCGTGATCTCGACGATATTCAGGCTTTGGCCAAGCCCGTCGGCATATCCTTGGCAACGGGCCCGAAGGGCAATATTCGAGGCGACGTTCACGAAGCATATATGCTTGGTCACGCCATGCGCCTTGGCATAGGTGCCGGCGCCCTGCCCGGACGCATAATCGTCCTGGCCGACGTGATACATGCCGCCATACTGCTTCGACACCTTGTCTCCCGTATTGGCCGTGATGACCGGGATGCCGGCATTGACCGCCCGCTGCACGGCGGGACCGACGATGTTGGGATCGAGAATGGTGACGATCAGGCCGTCGACCTGTTGCGCCACCGCTGCATCGATGATCTGGGCCTCGCTGACGGCGTCGGCCGATCTGTTGGGGTGACGGAACTCGAGGTCCACGTCGACCAGCTTGGCTGCGTCGAAGGCTCCCTTGGCGAGCACCTGCCAAAACACGTTGGTTCCGTCCGAGTGGCTCACCAGGACGTATTTATCCTTTGCCGACGCGGAGAACGTCATGCCGAGAAGCATGAGACCAAGCACGAATAACCGGGACATGTGATCGGCTCCTTCCTAGACGACGAAGACGGAAATGACCAGCATACACTTTCTGGAGCGTCGCCCTCTAGCTGAGTGTATTCTTTACGAAGCTTCCTTCCTTCATGATCGCCGGCAGGTGACGTCCCTGCCCGGTGAGCAATGCCAGGTCCGTGAGCGGATCGCCGTCGACCACGACCAAATCCGCGAAGGCTCCGGGTGCGATGCAGCCCACCTGGCCTTCCATGCGCAGCAGCCTTGCCGCGATCGAGGTTGCCGACTTGATCACGCTCATCGCCGGCAGGACGCGGCCGCGCAGGACGAACTCCTCGGATTGCTCGGTATGGAGCTGGCCGCCGCAATCCGTGCCATAGGCCATCGGCACCCCTGCCTCCTGCAGGACCTCGAGCGTGTGGGGTCCTTTCGAAGCCATGTCCCCGATCTTCGCCAGGGCGTAATCCGGGAAGCCGAATTTGGCGCCGAACTTGCTGAGCGCCTCGTAGACGACGAGGGTCGGACAGGCGATGGCGTCGAGCTCGACCATTCGCCGCGCGGTCTTGGGCGTCACGAGGCTCGCATGCTCGATCGACCTTACGCCGCATTCCACGGCCCGAAGGATGGCTTCGTCCGTATAGGCATGCGCTGCCACATAGGTCTGGGCGTTGGCGGCTTCTTCCACGATCGCCAGCAACTCACCGCGCGAGAACTGGAGGAATTGGATGGGATCGGTCGGCGTCGAGATGCCGCCATTGGCCATGATCTTGATGAACTGGGCGCCCTGCCGGATCTCCTCGCGCACGGCTTTGCGGACGTCCGGCTCTCCGTCGCAGACGCGCCCGATCGAGCCTAGCCGCCTTGTCAGCCAGTCGGCGCTGCGGGGATCATTGCGGCTGCGGTAATCGGAATGGCCACCACTTTGCGACAGCGCCTGCCCGCAGATCACTAGACGCGGCCCGAGAAACAGCCCGGCTTCGACCGCCATTTTCAGTCCGCCATCGGCGCCTCCGGCGTCGCGGATCGTGGTGAAGCCGCGCATGATCTGGCCCCGCATGATGGCGGAGGCGCGCGCCGCGATCAGGGAATCGGGAAGCAACGCCTGGTCGGCCTGCGCCAGCTGCGTCACGGTCACATGGGTGTGGCAATCGATCAGGCCGGGCATCAGCGTCCTGCCCTCGAGATCGATGACCGCGGCCGAGCCGGGCTTGATGCTCTGCTCGGAAACCTCTCGAATGCGCTTGCCCTCGATGAGCACATTGGCGTTTTCGATCGCGTGATCGAGGACGCCATCGATGAGCCGCGCATTCCTGAGAAGAACTGTCTGGTCGCTCGTCATCTCACGCTTTCTCCAAATCTTACGCCTTCTCCAAGCCCCATCTCGTCGCGCGCCGCGCCTTCAGGCTCCCCGACCGATCGCGGAGGATACGCCAGAGGCGCATGCAGGCTCCGGTCATGTCGCCGCCTTGCCGGGCCGCTTTCGCCGTTCCTGCGCGACGCCGAGCCAGGCTTCGTCCCCGAGATCGGACTGCTCGTCGCCTTCCGAGCCGAGCCTCGCGAGCTGCCGGCTCATATTGAGATGCCTGGCCATGGCCTCGGCCGCGCGGCTCGGATCATGCGCGGTCACCGCGTCTATGATGGCCTGGTGCTCGCCGATCGAGGTGGCGAGGTCCACCGTCATGCGGTTCGCCTGCGCGATATAGGTTCTGAGCGGCGCCACGAGCGCCTCCATGACGTTCAGCAGGAGCTGGTTCTGGCTCGCTTCGGCGAGGCGCAGATGGAAGCACGCATCCAGCTCGGCCTCGCGCGAAAGATCGCGCCGGCGCAGAGCGCGAATATCCTCCAGCGCGGCATTGATCGCCGCGATATCGTCATCGGTCGCCCGCATCGCTGCGAGCCTTGCGCTGCGGATCTCCATCGGGGCCCGGACCTCCATGAGATCCTCGATGTCGACGGGCCGCAAGAGCGACGGCCATTTGATCTGGTCGGCGAGAAAGCTCCAATATTTCTGCCGCACATAGGTTCCCTCACCCCGACGGGCTTCCAGCACGCCGGAGAGCGTCAACAGCTTCAGCGCCTCCCGCACCGTGGTGCGCCCGACATGGAGTTGCTCGGCGAGGTCCCTCTCGGACGGCAGCTTGTCGCCCTTCGACAAGGCGCCGGACGTGAGCAGGTGAATGAGTTGCTGGGCGACCGCCTCGGTCGCGGTCCGCTGCCTTATCGGCTCGAGCAGCCCCCTGAGGTCGGGCTGAGAAATTTCAAACGCTTTAGCCGCCTGACGCTTGAGCATGCTTCCGTCCTTACCCATCCGCTGGTCAGACCACCGTGAGAACGCAGGTGCGTTTCTATCAATCCCACAGGCTCCGAGTCAAAGGCATACGGACCCGCACCGATGCGAACGCAGGCCGGCGCGTCGCCATTGCGGTGTTTCCCACGATCAACTTTTGCCTTTGGTCGCCGCCTTCGATCTAGAGCCTGTCAGGGACTTGGGATGAGGCTGCGTTGAGGCTCGAAGAGGCGCGTGACAGGAGGGGGCGCTGCCGATTCCACGCGATATCGGCGAGCCCGCCGACGCCTCAGGCGCCCTTCGCGCCTCAACCCTTCGGGCTGCGCCGATGGCCCACTCAGGGCAAGCGCTCGAGCCGGGTTAGGCGAGCTTGGCGCGAAGTGTCGCCCGGGATGGAACCTTTGGCGAACGCGGATTATGATTCCGCGGGTCTACGAAGGCGCCCTACCCCCCTCAGTGTGAAATAGGTGTTTCACACTCAGCGTACGCCCTTCCGACCGTCGAGCGCCGACGCGATGATCGAAGGGATGCTGCAAGGGGATGACGCGATCCTCTTCCTCACCTCCGGCCCGCTCGGCGGGCTGATCGAGACCGTGCCGCGCATGGCGGAGCGGCGATTTCCGATCGAAGGCCGAAGCTCGGCTTAGCGCCGCCGGCCCTGCGCCACGCATCCTTTCATTCGAGCCGGCCTTTACGCGGCCTCCACCTCCCCGGGCATGAGGGTCTTCAGCAGATCCGCCGTCAGCCCGATGTGGAGAACCAGAGCCTGCCGCGCCTTGCGGACGTCTCTCGAGAGCGCCGCGGCCATCAGATTCTCGTGCTCGGCGGCGAGGTCGCGTCCGTCGAAGGAGTAGCCGAAGAGGACCCGGCGATAACGTTCGGATCGCAGATAGAGCTCGTCGCAAAACTCCCTGAGGGAGCGCAGGGGGCAGGCGGAAATCAAGGATCGATGGAAGGCGTGATGGCGCGCCTCGAAGGCATCGAGCCATTCGGGCGAGCCATCCCCCCTGCGGCCGAGCTCTCTGCCGAGCAGGTGATAGCTCTTGACGAGCTCTGCCTCCCAGTCGTCGGTCGCGCTTCGGATCGCGAGAGCCAGCGCCTCCGCCTCGACGATCCGCCTCGTCGCCGTGATGTCGATGAGATCGGCTCTGCCGAGCGGACTGACGCGAAAGCCCTTCTGCCCTTGGAGCCGGACGAGGCCGGCGCCGGAAAGCCTCGCAAGGGCCTCACGCATCGGGCTCGCTCCGATTCCGTAGCGCCCCGCGAGCTCGCGGACGCGCAGCTTCTCGTCCGGCGCCAGCTTGCCCCTCAATATGTCCCGCTTGAGCTTGAACACCGCGGCGTCCGAGCCCGTCGTCGCTGCGCTCGCGTCGCGGTCGCGCCAATCCTGCATGACTAGCCTCCCATGGACATTTCCAAAAAATATCGATTAAATTGCGCTCTGTCGATCATCGCTCCGGCAAGAGGGGCTCCCCGGGCGGGCCGGACCCTCGAAGCCGATTGACGGGATCGCAATCAGGGAGGAGATCGTGGCCGAGAAGAAGCTCGTGGTGCTTGCCGCTGTGAATGGCGGGGCGCAACAGAACCGCAACGGCGCGCAGGTTCCCACGCAGCCCGCGGAGCTCGCCGAGGAGGCGTATCGCTGCTACCAGGCGGGCGCTTCGGTCATCCACATCCATGCGCGCGGCAAGGACAAGGGGCCGACCGCCGATATCGGGGTGTTCAGCGACATCATCCGGCGGATCAAGGACAAATGCGATGTGCTGGTGCAGACCACGAACGGCATCGGAATTTGGCGCGATCCGGCAACCGGCAGGATGACCTGGCCGACCGACGAGCAGCGTCTCGCCCTGCTGACGCTCGAACCCAAGCAGGATCTGTTCTCGCTCGCCGGAGGCTCCTGGGATTTCTACCATCCGGAAGGGGGATATCCCGGCGACGTGACCTTCGTGAACACGGTCGACCTGTTGAAGAAGAACATTCCGCCGGTCCTCGCCCGCGGCGCCTCGATCGAGTTCGAGATCACCGAGCTCGGTTTCATCTCCAAGCTCAGCCGGCTCGCCGATGAGGGGGTGTTCGACCGCGAAAGCCCGAATTTCTGGCTGGACTATTGCTTCGGGTTCGGCGGCATCCCCTCGACGCCCCGCATGCTGATCAATGCCGTGGATGAGGGCCGCAGGCATTTTCCCAAAGCCAAATGGGAAGTGCTGGCCACGGGCAAGGAGCAGTTCAGCATGAACACGATCGGCGTATTGATGGGCTGCGACATCGTCCGGGTCGGATTCGAAGACAGCATCCATCTCCCGAACGGCACGTTCGCTCAGCATAATCACCAGATGGTCGAGGCGATGGTGCGGATCGCACGCGAGTTCGGCCGCGAGCCGACGACGGTCGCCGAAGCCAGGAAGGTCTTCTCGCTCAAGAATTGAGCCCAAGACAAACACCGAAGGGGGCCGCGCGAGAGGAAACAGAGGAGAGGCAAATGCAAGATCGTCGCAGCTTCCTGACCACCGGTCTTGGCGGGCTGGCACTGGGGACGTTGAGCCTTCCGCTACGCGTCTCGGCCCAAGCGGCCGGCAAACCGGTGCTCATCGGCGCCCACGGCGATCGCGCCAAGCAGGCCTCCTATTACAGCATGCTCTACAAGGACGCGACCGAGGCTTTCCTCGACGAGCTCAACGGCAAGGGCGGCATCAACGGCCGCCGCGTCGAATTCATGTTCGAGGACGACGAGAACAACCCGGTCACGGCCGCAGGGAAGGTCGAGAAGCTCGTCTCGCAGGGCGTCTCCTACGTGCTCTCCATCGGCTCGTCGGCGACTGGCGTCGCGGCTCAGGCGAAGGGCGAGGAGCTCAAGGTGCCGGTCGGTTCTCCGACCAACACGATCACGGCTCTGTCGGTGCCGTTGCGCAAATACTATTTCCGCATGTCGATCCGCGACGAGATCATCTCCGCCGCGATCGTCTCCTATGTGAAGGCGAAGATTCCCGATGGCAAAGTCGGGGTGGTGAGAGATACCACGGAGACGGGCCTCTTGACCTCCGATACGATGATCAAGTTGCTCAAGGAGGCCGGGCTTGACATTGTCGGGGTCGAGCAGATCACCCCGGGCTCGGCCGACGTCACCGCGCAAGCATTGCGGGTGAAGGAATCGGGCGCCAGCATCGTGCTCTTGGGAGGCGCCTCGATCCCGGACCTCGCGAACTACGTGAAGGCGCACAAATCGGTCGGCAACAAAGTGCCGATGATCGGCAACTACGTCTTCACCACCGCCGCCTTCGGACGCCTCACGGGAAGCGCCTCCGACGGTTTCCTGTTCGTCGATTCCGTCTATCCGGAACGGCCGGAGGTCGCCGAGATCGAGGGCAAGCTGATCAAGGCCAAGGGCGACAAGTTCCGCAACAACCTCTCCGCCATCCATGCCTGGGAATATATCCGGCTGATCACCGACGCCATCGGACGTGCCGGCTCCGACGACCGCGAGGCGATCCGTGCCGCGATGGAGCAGACGAAGGATTGGCCGGTCGCCGTCGGACCTCCCGGAATGAAGGTCAACTACAGTCCGACCAATCACGACGTCTTCACCTTGCCGGAGCAGGCCGTCATCCGCGAATATCGCGGAGGCCAGCCCGGGCCGGCGAAGCCCTGGCAGTAGCGCCTCTCGCGGTCGCGAGCCGATCGGCGCCCGATGAGCTTTTCCTCGCTTGCCCAGGTGCTCGTCTCGGGGCTGCAGGTCGGCTGCATCTATGCGCTGATGGCGCTGAGCTTCTACGTCATCCACAGCGCGACCGGCATCCTGAACTTCGTCCAGGGCGAGTGGGTCATGGTCTCGGCGGTGGTAGGCGTGGTCCTGCTCGACTGGCTGCCCTATCCGGTCGTGATCGTCGCCTCCATCCTTCTGACGACGCTGCTGGCCGTCCTGACCGAGCGCCTGATCATCCGCCCGTTGCAGGCGAGGCAGGCGAGCCTGTTCACCATGATCCTGTCGCTGCTCGGCATCATGACCGTGATCAGATACGGGACCGGCGCCTGGTTCGGGCGCGAGGAATACATGCTGCCGGGGCCTCTGGGAGACGAGGTGCTCGAGCTCGGGGGCGATCTTTTCGTCAAGCCGCAGGCCCTGCTGATCTTCGCCGCGACCATCGCGATCTTCTACGCGACGCATCTGTTCCTGCGGTCCACCTGGCTCGGCCGCTCGATGCGCGTCGCGGCGATCGATCCCATCGGCGCGACCCTGATCGGCGTCGACCTGCAGCGCGTCCGTGTCGTCGCCTTCGGGTTGGGAGGCCTGCTCGCGGCGATCGTGGGCTGGCTCTATGCCCCGCTCTACGCGGCCGGCTACATGATCGGCGTCATCCCCGGCGTGAAGGGCTTCGT
>JBIOEK010000141.1:0-8510 GCA_044445925.1 Hyphomicrobiales bacterium | reverse complement strand
TCCACCGACCACGAAGCTCGCCAGTTGACCTCGTCCCCCAAGGCCAAGCGGCCGAGCTTCTGGCGGCATTTCCTGATAGTCGCTGGGCCTGGCCTCGTCGTCATGCTGGCCGATACGGATGCCGGCAGCATCATCACGGCGGCGCAGAGCGGAGCCTCTTGGGGCTATCGGCTGCTGCTGTTGCAGTTCGTGCTGGTGCCGGTGCTCTACGTCGTGCAGGAGCTGACAGTGCGCCTGGGACTCGTCACCGGCAAGGGCCATGCCGAATTGATCCTGCGGCATTTCGGGCGCTTCTGGGCCTGGATCTCGGTCGGCACGCTGTTCCTGTCCTGCGCCGGCGCGCTCTTGAGCGAGCTTTCGGGACTCGCGGGGGTCGGGTTGCTCCTCGGTGTGCCGGCGCCGGCGACCATGGCGCTCGTCGTGGCGGCGCTTCTCGCCATGGCTTACACCAAGAGCTATCTGACGATCGAACGCATCGCCATCGTCATCGGAGCCTTCGAGCTCGTCTTCCTGTTCGTGGCCTGGCGCGCCGATCCGGGCGCAGGCGAGGTCACGGTCGGCCTCCTCTCGATCCCCTTCGCCGATCCGAAATATCTCTATCTCGTTTCCGCGAATATCGGCGCGGTCATCATGCCCTGGATGGTGTTCTTCCAGCAATCCTCGCTCGTCGAGAAGAAGCTCTCGGTCGGCGACCTGCCGGCGGCGCGGCTCGACACGGCGATCGGTGCCCTTCTGACCCAGATCATCATGGCAGCCGTGCTGGTCGCGACCGCGGCCACGATCGGAAGAGCGGGCGGCGACCCGTCGCTCGGAACGATCGGCGAGATCGCCGACGCCATCACGCCTTTCCTCGGCGCGACTGCAGGCAAGCTCCTCTTCGGCCTCGGGATGACGGGCGCCGCCATGATAGCGACGATCGTCGTCACGCTCACTGCCGCGCGCACCTTGGGCGAAGTGCTCGGCGTCAAGCACGGCCTCGATCACGAGCCACGCGAGGCGCCCTGGTTCTATGGCATCTACACCGTGACGCTCATCGCCGGAGCGCTCCTCGTCCTGTCGGGCGTCAACCTCGTGGCGCTCAGCGTCGGCGTGCAGGTGATGAACGCGCTCCTCTTGCCGATCGTGCTGGGCTTCCTCTTCCTGCTTGCGAGACGCCTGCCGGAGCCATATCGGCTACAGGGCGCCTACGCCGTGATCTCGGGCTCGGTCATCGCCGTGACGACCTTGTTCGGCGTCTATTCGGGGATAGCGGGCCTCTTCGGCTGACGGTCCCACCCGGAGCCATCGCAAGCGGTTAGCCGCGCCGGCTACGTGCTGGCCCGATGCCGCGAAGCCATGGTCCATCGATGGGCTTTCCGGAAAGCGCCTCAGCGCCGATGCGAGCCGCCCAGTGCTTGCGACAGCGCCACCAGGAGCGAGGAGATCACGATCATCACGGTCGAGATGGCCGCGATCGTCGGATCGATCTGATCGCGCAGCGCATTGAACATGTTGCGGGTCAAGGTCGAGTTGTCGCCGCCGGAGACGAACAAGGCGATGACGACCTCGTCGAACGAGGTGAGAAAGGCGAGCACCGCGGCGGTGACGAGGGAAAAGCGGATCTGCGGCAGCGTGACGAGCAGGAACGCCTTGGGGCGCGATGCGCCGAGGCTGCGGGCCGCCATTTCCTGGTTCATGTCGTAGCTCTTGAGCGCCGAGGTCACCACCATGACGACGAGCGGCAAGGCCAGCATGGCGTGCGCCAGCACGATCCCGGTCAAGGTGTTGACGAGCTGCAGCCGGACATAGGCGTAGAAGACGGCGATTCCGACCAGGATCACCGGAGTGATGATCGGCGTCAGCAGCACCGGCAAGACGAGGCCCGCAAAGCGCAGCCGCGACACGAACAGCCCGTAGGCAGCCATCGTCCCGAGCGGCGTTGCCACGAGCACGGTCAACGAGCCGGCTTTCAGGGAGGTGGCGGTCGCCTGCATCCAGGAAGCTGAATGGATGTAGTTCGCATACCAGCGCAGCGACCATTCTCGAGGCGGAAATTCCAGATATTGCGAGTTCGAGAACGACATCGGCACGACGATGATCGTCGGCAAGACCAGGAATGCGATGACGAGCGCGGCGAGCAGATAGAGCCACAGTCGCGACAGATGCGTGATCTGCGTGTCCGAGGCGGGGCGGGCGAGCCAGCTCATATGCCGTGCCCGCCGAACAAGCCGTTGAGCCGGACGAGGCGCGACGCCGCGTAGAGGATGATCATCGTCAGCGCCAGGAGCACGACGCCGAGCGCGCTCGCCGCGCCCCAGTTGAAAAAGACCTCGATGTCGTTGGCGACGCGGTTCGCCACCATGATGACCTTGCCGCCCCCCAGCACTGCCGGCGTCACGTAGAATCCAAGGCACAGGATGAAGACGATGGTCGCGCCCGCGAAGAGGCCGGGCAGCGAGAGCGGGAAGAACACCAGCCAGAAGGCGCGTGTCGGACCGGCGCCGAGATTGGCGGCCGCCTTCAGGTAATCGCGATCGATCGTCCGCATCGAGCCGTAGACCGGCAAGACGAGAAATGGCAGCATGATGTGGATCATGCCGATCAGCGTCGCGCTCAGATTGTAGACGAGGGTCAAGGGCTCGGACCAGAGCCCGAGCTTGATCCCCCAGGCGTTGACGAGCCCTTGGCGCTGGAGCAGCACCAGCCAGGCATAGGTCCGCACCAGGATCGAGGTCCAGAACGGCATCAGCACGCCGATCATGCACAGATTGGCGAGCCTTGCCGGCAGTTGCGACAGCACATAGGCGAGGGGATAGCCGAAGACGATGCAGATCGCGGCCGTCATGGCGCTGATCTCGAAGGTGGCGGCGAAAATCCGCCCATAGGAGGGCTGCTCGATCAGGCGCCGATAATTCTCAAGGCTCATTCTGCCCTCGTCGTCGAGGAAGGACAGGAAGAACAGCCAGGCGATCGGGATGATCATGGTCGTCATCACCAGGATCAGCGCCGGAAGGCTCAGGCCGAAGAGGCTGAGCCTCTCGCGCAGGGCGTCGCGGCGCAGGCCGTCGAGATTGGGTCGCTCGACCTGCGCCTCGCGGGTCACGGGGACTGGCCCTCATCGGCGATGAGGATCGTGTCCTGCGGCGCGAGCCCGAGCGTCAACGTCTCGCCGGTTTTCGGGAGCCCCGCCATGGCGGCCCCGGTCGACACGCCACGCACGCCGACCTCCGAGCCTTCGGCGAGGCGAGCTTGGAGCAGGAAGCTCTCCCCCTGATAGACGACGTTGGTGACGATCCCCCTGAAGAGGTTGAGGTCGTCTTGTGGCGCCTCGCCAAGGATGCGCAGCCGCTCGGGACGCAGCATCAGCAGGCATCGACCTTGGGGCAGCGGACCATCGGGCAGCTTGAGCGGCGAGCCGCCGCAGAGGAAGGCGCCGGCCGCTCTCTCGACCTTGAGGAAGGTCGATTCACCGACGAATTCGGCGACGAAGCGGTTGGCCGGCTGCTCGTAGAGGCGTCTCGGTGTGTCGAGCTGCATGATCCGCCCGCCGCTGACAACCGCCACCCGATCCGACATGGTCAGTGCTTCACGCTGGTCATGGGTCACATAGACGGTGGTCATGCCGAGCTTTTCGTGCAGATGCCTGAGCTCGATCTGCATGTGCTCGCGCAGCTGCTTGTCGAGCGCCGACAGCGGCTCGTCCATCAACAGGATGCGCGGCTCGAAGACGATGGCGCGCGCGAGAGCCACGCGCTGCCGCTGGCCGCCCGACAGCTGCTCGATCCGGCGCGCGCCATAGCCCTCGAGCTGGACCATCTCGAGAGCCTGCTCGACCCGCTTTGCGGTCTCGGCCTTGGCGACTTTGCGCAAGCGTAGCGGAAAGGCGATGTTTCCGGCGACATCCATATGGGGGAACAGCGCGTAGTTCTGGAACACCATGCCGACGTCGCGCTTATGCGGTGCCAGGCGGATCACCTCCGCGTCGCCGAATTTCAGGCTGCCGAAATCGGGTCGCGTGAAGCCGGCGAGGACCATCAGCAGCGTCGTCTTGCCGGAACCCGACGGCCCCAAGAGCGTGAGGAACTCGCCGCTGCTGATGTCGAGGTCGATATGGTCGAGCGCGCGCACCGCGCCATAGCTCTTGGTCACCTGCCGCAAGACGATGGGGAGGGACGCTCCACGATCGATCATTAGTAATACATTGATTTCAAATGATTTTTAGGATGGTCGTGGTTTCCGGCTGCCTCGCCGGCCCGCATTTCGGCGCGGGCTGGGCGGAGTTTGCGCTTTCGCTCAACACCATCGCGCTCGCCTGTCGTGCCTGCGCGCCTTCTCAACTATCGCCGCCACTTCGCCTGCCGCTCAGCCCCTCACTCGGTCAGCATGTTCTGGTAGGCGGCAGACGCCTGCGCCTCGAACTTTATATACCAGTCGAGGTCGATCGTAAGCTGCTTTGCGGCGTTCTCCGGATGGGATGGCAGCTGCTTGGCATAGGCCGGATCGATGGTGCCGAGCTCATAGGCCTTCTTGTTGGTGGGGCCGTAGGTGATGTATTTGGTGAACTCGGCCTGATATTGCGGCTTGCTGATCTCGGCCAGGAATTTCATCGCCAGCTCCTTATGCGGCGCGCCCTTGGCGACCGCGTAGCAATCATAGTCGAGCAGCGCCTGGTTGAACGTATAGGCGACCTTGCCGCCATCTTTCGCGACCACGTCGAAGCGTCCGTTCCAGCCGGTGATCATGTCCACCTCGCCGTCCTTCATCAGCTGCGCGTGCTGCGCGCCCGACGACCACCAGACGGCGACGTTGGGCTTGAGCTCCTTGACCTTCTTGATGGCGCGCTCGATGCCGCCCGGCTGGGACAGCACCTCGTAGACCTTGCCCGCCGGAACCCCATCCGCCATCAGTGCCGGCTCGAGCGCACCGGCGACCGAGTTGCGATAGGCGCGCTTGCCCGGGAACTTCTTCACGTCCCAGAAATCGGCCCAGCTCTGGGGCCCCTTGTCGCCATATGTCTTGGTGTTCCAGGCGAGCACCGTCGAGAATACGTCACCGCCCACGCAGTAGTCCTGGAAGGTACCGGGCACGAAGCTCGAGACGTCGATCGTCTTGTAGTCGAGCTTCTCCAGGATGCCTTCGGCGCCGGCCCGCGCGGCGCTGCCCGATCCGCTGGCGACGATGTCCCAGGTGACCGCGCCCGCCTTCACCTTCAGTCGCAGATCGGCGATCCCCGTATAGGTCTCCTCCTTGAGGGTGATGCCCAAGGCCTTGGCGGCGGGTTGGAACAGCGCCTTGCTCTGCGCGTCCTGATACGATCCGCCGAAGGAGACGACGGTCAATTGCTGCGCCGCCGCAGTTTCGGCTCCAGGAATGCCGCCCAAAGCCGCGATGACAGCGGACAGCGCCGTGCCCAACAATGTCCTTCTGAGCATCATCTTCCTCCCTTGGTGGTGTTGGTCCGCGCCGTAGCCGGAACGGCCCGCGCCGCGATCATGGTCGGCAACGTGGTCGGCGGCAATTGCCATTTTGAACTGCCCGGCGAACCATTTTGCCGGCCGCTCACGACGCGACGCTGATTTGACGGGTGGCGCGCTCCAGCCATCTCGGCTCGATGTCGACGCCCCAGCCCGGCTCGCTCGGGATCCTCACCTTGCCCCCGCGCAGCGCATAGGGCGAGTTGCGGAACAGCCCGTCCTGCCAGGGGTAGTAGTCCGGTCCTTCGATCGAGAATTCCAGGTATTTCCCGGCATTCGGGATCGCACCCAGCAAGTGCATGGTGAACAGCGTCACCATGGTCAGGTTGGCGCTGTGCGGCGTGCAGGGCAGGCCCGCTTTCGCCCCCATCTCCGCCACCTGCATCGCCCGGGTCAATCCGCCCACATAGCAGATGTCGGGCTGGATGATGTCGACGGCCCGTTTGTCGATGATGCACCGCCAGGTCGGCAGCATGCAATCCTGCTCGCCGCCTGCGACATCGATGTCGAGCGCCTCGGCCACTTCCCTGGTCTGCTCGATCTCCCAATAGGGACATGGCTCCTCGTAATGGGTGATGCCGTAATCCTCGAGCATGCGGCCGACCTCGATCGCCCGTTTCGGCGAGAAGCCGCTATTGGCGTCGACCAGCAGAGCGACCTCGTCGCCCATCGCAGCGCGCATCGCCTTGACGATCGCTTGCGTCCGTCCAGGCCATTCGTCGACATCGCGTCCGCATTCGGCGCCGATCCGGAACTTGAAGGCGTCGTAACCATACAGGTCGCGCAGGCGCTTGAGCCGCTCTGATTCCGCCTGCGGGGTGATGTCGCGCTTCATCGACGACGCATAGACCCGCAATTCGCGCGGCGTGCCGCCGAGGAGCTCGCAGACGCTCCTGCCTTCCCGCTTGCCGCGCAGATCCCATAGGGCGGTATCGAGGCCGCACATCGCCCGGTAGAGATAGGATCCCGGAAATTTGTGCTCGCGCAGCGGGATGATGTCCATCAGCCCTGCGATGTCGGAGGCATCCGATCCGAGCGCCCAGGGGGCGATCTGGCGGTGCAGCACCAGCGAGGTGATGTCGGCATTGTAGGGCGAAACCTGTCCCCAGCCCTCGGCGCCGTCATCGGTGATGACGCGGACGAAGCCGACGAACTCGTTGCAGTAGGTTTCGATGCTGTGGATTTTCATGCCGGTCCGTGCGGGTCGCAAGCGCTCATCCGCCACCATCGGCAGAAAATGGTTCCCCTAAAAGGACCATTCTCGATAGGTTGGGATACCACTTTGGTCCTGCGAGAATCGAAAGAGCATCTAAGCATGGTGAAGCGAGCCGGCGGCGCCCTCCTCCTGTCGATCGCTATCGACCACGATTCCGCGCGGCCGATAGGCACGCAGCTCTACGTGACCTTGCGGGACCTGATGCTCTCGGGGGCGATCGCCGCCGGTGCCAGGCTTCCGGCCAGCCGGACATTGGCGCGCGATCTCGGCGTGTCGCGGACGACGGTGATCGAAGCCTATGACCGCCTGATTGCGGAAGGGCTGGTCGACGCCCGCGTCGGCTCGGGCACCTTCGTCAGCGATGTTCTCAACTCGGAGCGCCCGCGGCAGCCGGCGGTCGAGGGCGAGGCTGGACCCGTCCGCAAGCCCAGCCTGTCGAAGGCCATGGGCTGGGCCGTCGACCGCTTCAGCGACCGGCCCCGGCTGCCGCACGCGCCTTGCGCCTTCGTCACCGCGCTGCCGGCCTTCGACGCCTTTCCGATGGCGCAATGGGCGCGCCTCACGGCCAAGCACTGGCGCGGCGAGCGCGACGAGGTGATGGGCTATGGCGCGCCCTTCGGCCATGCGCCATTGCGCGAAGCCATCGCCGCCCATCTGCGCGCCAATCGCGGCATCGTCTGCGAGAGGGAGCAGATATTCATCGTCGGCGGTGCCCAGCAAGCCTTTCATCTGATCGGGACCGTTCTCCTCGACCCGGGCGACAAGGTCTGGTTCGAGAATCCCGGCGCCATCGGCGCGCGCAACAGCCTGCTGGCCTGCGGAGCCGAGCTGGTTCCGGTGCCGGTGGACGCTGAAGGATTGCGGGTCGAGGAAGGGCTGCGGCGCAGCCGCGGGTTCCGGCTCGTATTCGTCACCCCGTCCCACCAGCAGCCGCTCGGCCACGTCATGAGCCTCGAGCGCCGCTTCGCGCTCCTGCGTTCCGCCGAGCAGGCCGGCGCCTGGATCATCGAGGACGATTATGACGGAGAGTTCTTCTTCGGCCGGCGGCCGCTGCCGACGCTCAAGAGCGTCGATCGCACCGGGCTCGTGATCTATGTGGGCACCTTCAGCAAGACCTTGTTTCCGGCGCTGCGCCTGGGCTTCATGCTGGTGCCGCCCATGCTCGTGGACACCTTCGAGAAGGTCTCTGCCGCCTTCGTGCAAGGCGTCCCCTCGAGCGTGCAGGCGGTGGTGGCCGAGTTCATGGAGGAAGGCCATTTCGCGACGCATATCCGCCGCATGCGGCGCATCTATGAGGAACGCCACGCCGCCCTTCGCGACGCCGCTGAGCGCGAGCTGCAAGGGCTCCTGGATGTCCAGGCTGCCGATAGCGGGCTTCACACCATCGGCTATCTGCCGAGCCACGTCTCCGAGATCGCCGTCGCCAGGGCCGCTGCGGCGCGCAACATCGTCGTCTCGCCCATCGCCCGCTTCCTGATCGAGCCGATCGAGGCGAAGGGGCTGGTGCTCGGCTTCGGCGGCGTCACCCCGCCGGCGATCAGGAGCGGCGTCGCCGTGTTGCGCGACGTGCTGGATGGCCAGTCGAGATCCCGACGGCTCGTCGGCGCCCTTGAGGGAGCGCGGTAATGGTATGGCCGATGGTTGAAACTGGACCTTCCGCAAAAACCGCTTCCTCGGCATCCTCGTCGCCGATGCGGCAATCATTAAGCCCCCGATCCGTCACGCGCGATGCTCCTGCCGCGGCCCCGCTGCCGTGACGAGCTTCGACTACATCATTGTCGGCGGGGGCTCCGCCGGCTGCGTTCTCGCGCGGCGCTTGACCGAGAGCGGCCCACATAAGG
>JBIOEK010000140.1:0-8606 GCA_044445925.1 Hyphomicrobiales bacterium | reverse complement strand
GTGTAACAAGTTATGCCCTTGATCGCGGCTGCGCACGATCGTGGTGTCGGCGACATGCGTGCCCATCCAGAAGCCGGGATGGAACTTCGCGCCCGACACGAACAGAATCGTCTCGTCGGGCGACAGCATCATGTGGTCTGGATAGGCCACGCGGAACTCCTCGCCGGTCAGCCGCTCCCAGCGATCGCCGCCATCGCTGCTCCGATAGAGGCCGACGCCTGTCGTCATGAACACGGTGTCGGGCCGCGACGGCAGCAGCATCATCTGGTGGACGTCGTGATAGGCGCCGTCGTCGGGCTTGGAATAATCGGCGAGCTCGGTCGGGATCGGATTTTAGATGCCGCCGAGGCCGTGATTCTTGGATCCGGTGGCCGAAGTTTCACGCTCGACGCCGTCGCCGCGCGTGCCGGCATCAGTAAGGGCGGCCTTGTCTACAGCTTCGCGACTAAGGACGGATTGGTTCGCGCGGCTCTGGAGCGAGAAGTTACGCGCTTTCAGGAGGCAGTGGACCGCCGGCTCGGAAGCAAGCCGGTTGGGCCGATCGAGCTGGTCCTGGCCCATATCGAGGAAGCGCTCGACGAGGACGATGCGGCGACGCGAAAGGCGGCCTTCCTGGTAACCGCGTTAGTGCACGCCCCCGATATGATGGAGCCAGTGCGGCGGTATTACCGCGCACTGCTCGACCCGCTCCTGTCGGAATCGAGCGAGGCCCACGAGGTCCGCAACGCCCTGCTGGCTGTTGAAGGAATTTTCCTGCTCCGAGGATTGGGCTTTGTCGAGGTCTCGGCAGAGGAGCACAGATCCGTCCTGCTCCACGCCCGGGATACGGTCGCCGAAGTGCTGGCCAAGCGCCGAGCGTGACGCCGCGAACTCCTAAGATGCATCGCTGAATGCGGGCGCCGCACGAAAGTGGTCTCCGGAAAGTGACTTGCCCTTGGCAGGGCGGGCCCTAAATTGAGGCTGACGGCCGTCCTTCGGCGGAAGCGGCCGCAACGGCGTGGAGGTGGGCATGGCGTCCTACGCATTCACGGTGAACGGGACGGCGCATAGCGTGGAGAGCCGCGACCCGGAGCAGCCCTTGCTCTATGTGCTGCGCAATGCGCTTGGGCTCACCGGCCCGAAATTCGGTTGCGGGCTTGGCCAGTGCGGGGCCTGCACGGTCATCGTGGACGGCGCTCCGATCCGCTCCTGCCAGATGACGGTCCAGGCCGCGCAGGGGCTGTCGATCCTCACGATCGAGGGCCTGGGAACGCCCGAAAAGCCGCATGCCGTGCAGGCGGCCTTCATCGCCGAGCAGGCGGCCCAATGCGGCTATTGCACCAACGGCATGGTGATGACGAGCGCTGCCCTCATCGCCCAGAACCCGAAGCCCAGCCTGCAGGAGATCAAGGACGCCTTGTCGGCCAATCTTTGCCGCTGCGGCACGCATGACCGCGTGCTGAGCGCCGTCATGCGTGCGACCGGGAGGGCAAGGACATGAACGCTCATCCCTCGCGCCGCGCCTTCCTGAAGGCGGGCGGCGCTCTGGTCATCGCGGTTCAGCTGCCACTCGAGGCCATGGCGCAGGCCTCGGGCGCCGCCGGTGATGCCGCGGGCCGCGTTCTCGACCCGAATTCGGTCGATGCCTTCTTCGCCATGCATCAGGACGGCACCGTGACGCTCTATTGCGGCAAGGTCGATCTCGGGACGGGCTTGCGCATCGCCGTCCCGCAAATGGCCGCCGAGGAGCTGGGCATCGGACTCGACAAGATCCGCCTCATCGAGGGCGACACGGCGCTGACCCCCGACCAGGGCACGACCGGCGGCTCGACGGGCGTGGCGCGCGGCGGGGTGCAGATCCGCCAGGCCGCAGCCACGGCGCGCGAGGCGCTGATCGGCATGGCGGCCTCGCGGCTCGGACGCCAGGCTTTTGAGCTCGTCGCCGTCGACGGCGAGGTCAGGCCGAAGCAAGGCGGGGCCGGCATCGGCTTCGGCGCGCTGATCGGCGACAAGCGCTTCGCGTTGAATCTCGATCCCAAGGTGAGGCTCAAGGACCCCGACAGCTATACCCTGGTCGGCAAGGCCCTGGCGCGCCCCGATATCCCGGCCAAGGTGACCGGGCGCCACCTTTACGTCCATAATTTCCGCCTCGAGGGCATGCTGCATGGGCGCACGGTGCGCCCGTCCGCCGTCGGGGCGAAGCTGCTTTCCGTCGATGAAGGCTCGGTCGCCCATATACCGGGCGTCCGCGTGGTGCGCATCGAGAACTTCCTCGGCGTCGTGGCGGAGGATGAATGGGACGCGGTCTTGGCCGCGCGCGCGCTCAAAGCCTCCTGGGACACGCCCGAAACGCTCGTCGGCCATGAGGGCGTGCGCCAATCGATGCGGGCAGGACCGTTCACGGGCGAGGAGCGCCTGGTCAACAAGGGCGATGCGCCGGGTTTGCTCGCCGCGGCCAAGGACCGCCTGCGGGGCGAGTTCTACTGGCCGGTGCAGACGCATGGCTCCATGGGGCCGTCCTGCGCGGTCGCCGATCTGCGCGACGGCAAGGCGGTGATCTGGACCGCCTCGCAAGGCACGCATAATTTCCGCCGCGCCTTCGCGCGCTTCCTGGACCTGCCGGACGATGCGGTGCGGCTCATCTATCTCGACGGCTCGGGCTGCTACGGCATGAACGGCCATGACGACGCGGCCGCCGATGCGGCACTGATGTCGCGTGCGGTCGGCCGCCCGGTGCGGGTGCAGTGGATGCGCGAGGACGAGCATCGCTTCGACCCGAAGGGGCCCCCGCAGCTTCTGGCGCTCGAAGGGGCCCTCGATGCGGACGGCAAGATCGCCGCCTGGCGCACCGAGATGTGGATCCCCAAGGCGACGGCGAGCCTGCCCAATGTGCCACTTCTGGCGCCGCAGGCCGCGGGCATCGCGCAGACGCTGGGCATCTCGACGGGGTGGATCAGCCAGAACGCCTCCCCGCCCTATGGCGTGCCGAATGTCGAGGTCCTGATCCACTGGCTGAAGGATGCGCCGCTGCGGCCCTCCAATATTCGTGCCCCCGGCAAGGTCGCCAACATCTTCGCGGTCGAGAGCTTCACCGACGAGCTCGCGCATCGGGCGCGCCGGGACAGCCTGGATTTTCGCTTGGGCTCCCTAGAGGATCCGCGCGGCATCGAGGTGCTGAGGCGCGCAGCCTCCCTGATCGGTTGGCAGGCGAGGCCCTCGCCCAACCCCCGCTCGGATGGTCCTTCCGGCACCGGGCGCGGCATCGCCTATGTGCATTACAAGGACAACGAGAACTATGTGGCGATCGCCATGGAGGTCGAGGTCGAGCGCGCCTCGGGCGCGATCCATGTGCGGCGCGTCTCCTGCGCCCATGATTGCGGTCTGATGATCAACCCGGACGGCGTCAAGGCGCAGGTCGAGGGCAATATTCTGCAGACCTTGAGCCGCGCCCTCTTCGAGGAGATCAAGTTCGATCGCCACGGCGTGACCAGCGCCGACTGGGCGAGCTACCCCATCCTGACCTTCAAGGATGTGCCCGAGCTCAAGATCGATCTCGTGCAGCGTACCCATGAACCCCCGCTCGGGGCGGGCGAAGCTGCCTGCGCGCCGGTGGCGGCGGCGCTCGCCAATGCGGTCTTCGATGCGTGCGGGGCGCGGCTGCGCAGCGTGCCCTTCACGCCCGAGCGCGTGAAGGCGGCGCTCTCGGGCGAGGGCAAATCGGGCTGAGGCGCGGCAGCGAGGCAAGATGGCCGCCTCCTCCGGCACGCTATTGGCGTCCGCGACGATCGCGGGCGTGCGGCTCGAGCTCGTGGTTGCCGACATGACGACGCTTGCGGTCGACGCCATCGTCAACGCCGCCAATGCCGCCCTCAGGGTCGGGGGCGGCGTCGACGGTGCGATCAATCGCGCGGCCGGGGAGGAATTGCAGGCCGAATGCCGCAGGCTCGGCGGCTGCGAGACGGGCGATGCCAAGATCACGCAGGGCTACCGGCTGCCGGCACGCTATGTCATCCATGCCGTCGGGCCCGTCTGGGGCCGGGACGCCGAGGCGAGCGACCGCCTGCTCGCATCCTGCTATCGCCGGGCACTGCAACTCGCGAGCGACAAGCAACTCGGCTCGATCGCCTTTCCGGCGATCTCGACCGGCATCTACGGCTTTCCGGCCGATCGTGCGGCGAAGATCGCGGTGGCTACGGTGAAGTCCGAGATCGAAAGCGGTGCGGGAAGCCTGCACCGCATCATCTTCTGCTGCTTCTCGGAAGGCGCGGCGGAACATTACGTGACGGCTTTCGGCGGCGCTGAGTTTGCGTCAAAAGCCTAACTTACTTCAGGGGGAGGACGATCGCCCTCGCGCCATCACGAGTTCGGCGCTTGACGTTCAACGACGCGCAACCTGTGAACGGTCAGCTCATCAACCTCCAGCGCGCCGATACGAGCCTTCTTGATCGAGAGGCGTCCGACCACGAGACGGCCGATCGCCAGT
Source organism: Hyphomicrobiales bacterium (assembly GCA_044445925.1). Taxonomy (GTDB): domain Bacteria; phylum Pseudomonadota; class Alphaproteobacteria; order Rhizobiales; family Beijerinckiaceae; genus GAS188. The sequence goes on along the minus strand of JBIOEK010000140.1, from coordinate 4,144 downwards.
GCGCCGATTGCCGCCGCGCCGAACGCCGCGGCGCCCAGCGCAAGCGCCAACAGGCGAGCTGCGGGAACGGCATTGGATGGCCTCGTCACCTCGCGCGTCATGGCGATCTTCCTCCGGCCTCAACCTTGGATTCCAAGATGCGGCAACAATGGCTGCAACTGATCGGTGCGTGATTGTCCACGAATGTCTGCCTGGCGTATCACTCGACGATGCAGTTGCAGTCCGCAAGCGCGGCCGGCAGCGTCTTGCCCCACTGCTTGAGCCGCTTGGCGCTGATGACGGCAGTGGTGTCCGCGACGGACGGCCGGTAGATCGGCAGCTCGGATGTCCTTGCGCCTTCCAGCACCTTGGCGGCGAGCAGGCCCGCCTGATAGCCGACCTTGGTCCAGGAAACGGACAGGGCTGCGAGGACGAGATGCTCCTGCGCGCCCTGTGGAGAGGATGAGATCACCTGGATCTTCAGGTGGTCCGCCGCGGCAACGATTGCCGGAAGGGCCGGCATCAAGAGGCTCGACGGGATGGCGTAGATGAAATCGACGCCTTGGAGGATAGTGACGCGCTGGGGAATATCGGCGACCGTGTCGACGCCCACCACCTTGAGCTCGATGCCCGCGGCCTTGGCGGCGGCTTCCGCGATCGCCTTGCCGGCGACGTCGTTGGCATCGCCCGGATTATAGAGCACGCCGAAAGACTTGACGCCGCCGAAGAGCTTGCCGGCGAAATCGATCACCGCCTCCATCGGCTGCATGTTCGAGGCGCCCACGAAACGGGCCGAGCCGTGTTGCCAATCGGGGACGAGGCCCGCGGCCACGGGGTCGGTCACCGGCGCGAAGACGATCGGAAGGGACGGGTTGTGGACGAGCCTGACGGCCGCCTGGGTCATCGGCGTCGTCACGGTGAGCATGAGGTCGGGCTTGCCCGCTTCGAGCTTCGCGAGCAATTGCGGGATGAGCGAGGGATCGAAATTGCAATCGCCATAGTCGTAGACGATCGACTTGCCCTCCACATAGCCCTTCTCGGCGAGTGCCGATTTGAAGCCGGCGATCACCTGCTCGAGCGAGCCATGCGGACCGAAGCTGGCGATCGCCACCTTCTTCGGCTCGGCCGATGCGCCCGTGGCTAACGCGCCGGCGAACATTAGCGCCGCGCCCATGATCATGAGAAAGCGTGGCGTCATCCTGCTCTCCTGCCCACGATTAACCGATGAGTGTAAGGCCTTTTCCGGCGAAGCGGGAACCGGTTCGAGCGATGGGAAAAGGGGACGGCTTTCACACGAAATCCAAGCAATCGAGCATCGAGGTCGCCTTCATTACCGAGCGCAGCGTGGATTCTATCATCTCGGTCCCGGAGACGCCGATCGCCGGTTGGCGCTTCACCGTCGACAGGTAGGAGCCGTCCTCGCCGAAGGCCTCGACCTCGGCAACCGCATGCTCGAGCCTTGGATCGGCCACGAGGCGGGCGCGGCAGCGATCGAGCCCGACGGTCGCGAGCGCGCAGGTCACCATGGTGTTGACGTTGCGCGGATAGAGGGCGGCGATGCCGCGCACCGGCCCGTCGTAAAGCACGGTCTCGGCATCGATCTCGCCCTCCTGCCGATTGCTGCGCGCGAAATCGAGGTTTCTCGGATGCTTGCGGAAGGTGATGGTCACGTCCCGCCACATATGCCGCCATTGGAACAGCGCATCCGTGCCGACCAGCGCTCCTTGCGGCAGCAGCAGCCGATGTCCGTTGGCGGCAGCCGTCGCCACGAGAGCCGCGCGCAGGCGATCGTCGGCGAGCGCCGTCACCGAGAGGGGCATGTAATCGGCCCGGCCGAGGATCGAGAGGCCGTGCTCGACCGTGATCGCCGGATGGGCGTTCTCGATCACGAGATCGGCGCGGCGGTTCCCGACCTCCGCGAGATCGGAGAGGCGTAGCGCCGCGGGGACCTCGGCGAGCTTCACGGGCGTGCGGTTCCACACGAAGGCGATCTCGAGGCCGGGATGAGCTTGCGTCGCGATGGCGCGATAGAGCGCCTGGCCGATGAAGCCGAAGCCGATGAGACCGATGCGCTTCATGCCGCCTGCCAGCTCCGCCGGCTTCGAGAGATCGCCGCCATGGCGCCTTTCCTCATAACGATGCCGAAAAGGACCGACAAGGATCGGGCACGGGCTGGGCGGAACGCGAGCCGCCGGCAAGCCACGGGGTATCCGCACAAAGGCCGCTATTGTAAGTGTATCGGGTCATTCTAGTCGTGGGGAACGCTAGTGGGGTGCTGAGGCAATGGCCGATAGCCAAGATTCCGATCCGCCATTCATCTACGACGCCTTCATCAGCTATCGGCACGTCGAGCGCGACCGCAAATGGGCCGAATGGCTGATCGAGGCGCTGGAGCGCTATCGTGTCCCCAAGTCGCTGCAGCAGCGGGGCTTTGCGCCACGGCTGCGCAAGATCTTCCGCGACGAGGACGAGGTCCCGGCCTCGGCCGATCTCAATGACCAGATCAAGCAGGCACTGATCGCCTCCCGCTATCTCATCGTCGTCTGCTCGGCTTTCACGCCGCGCTCGGAGTGGGTGCAGCGCGAGATCGAGATGTTCAACGAGCTCGGCCGCGGCGACCAGGTGCTGGCGCTGTTGACCGAAGGCGAGCCCGAGGATTCCTTCCCCGCTCCGATGCTCGAGCGCTACCGGAAAGTCATCGATCCGGATGGCGGAACGCGGATCGTCAAGGAGGGCAAGGAGCCGTTGGCGGCGGATGTGCGTCCGCGCCAGGGCGTGTCCGGCGAGCAGCTGAAGCAGATCGCGCTGCTGCGGCTCGTTGCCGTCATTCTCGGGGTGAAATTCGATGATCTGCGCCAGCGCGATCGGGCGCGAGAGCTCGGCCGCCTGCGTGCCTGGGCAGGCGTCGCTGCGGGGCTGGCGCTGCTCATCGGCGCGACCGTATTCGGCTATTGGGAGATGATGCGCCCGCACGCTGCCCATTACCGGCACGTGGCATGGCGCTGGGGACTGCCGGAGGGGCTCGACGAGATCGACGAGGAAACCCGCAGCCACCTGGAGACCAACTATCGGATCGTCACGCAACGCGACGGCGTTCTGCAACCCGCCCGCGTCGTGGAGGTGCTGCGCGAAAACAGCGCGGACGTGCTCCGACAGGACCTGGAAGGGCACGCCCGCTGGGTGGTTCGCTACCTCGCGGACGAGACCGGCAGGATCGACATTTTCGACCAGGCGGGCCGCCTCGTGCGCGAGGACCACCTGAGGCGGGCAGCGTCGAAGGATACGCTCATCGTCGATTTTCGGCTCAACACGATTTCGCTCGCCCAGGCCGCCAATCAGGACCTGACGCTGAACTGGTCGACAGAGGACCGCCCGTTCCAGGGCAAGACCGAGATCACGCGCCATGAGCTGACGCTCGACGAAAACGGTTTCGCGATCGAGCGCCGCTACCGCGACCAATGGGGCACGGCACGATCGGACGCGAACGGCAGCTTCGGACAGCACTACACCAACTCGCCGGCCGGTCTCGTGCTCCTCCAGACGGAGAGCGGAGTCAATCGAGCCGCGGTGACGCTCAAGAACGGCGTGCGCGCCATCGCTTTCGCCTACGATGCAAACCATAACTTGGTTCGGCGCACCTTGAACGGGGCCGATGATCAACCCTTCGACGGTCCGGAAGGATTTGCCTACGAGGTTTGGGAATATGACCGCTGGTGCAACGACGTTGTGTGGGGCTTTTTCGGCGCGGACGGCAAGCCCAGCCCGAACAAGGACGGCATCGCCAAGCTCACCAATGTCTATGACGGCCGCGGCAACGACCTGGAGCAGGGCTATCTCGACGCCGAGGGCCGGCCGACGCTTCACAAGACGCTCCGCTATGCCACGCGGCGTTTCGTCTTCGATGGAGGCGGCAATCTGATCGAGGAAAGCTATTTCGACGCCGACGGCAAGCCGACGCTCCGCAACGACGAGGTCGCCAAGGTCAAGGCCGTCTACGGAGATCGCGGCAGGCTCGCGCAACGGGCTAGCCCGCATTTCTCAAAGGGTGGATGGCTTTTGACCCGGAAGCGACGTGCGGCGGAGAATTTTCCGAGGAGATGGGGTGCGGCTTGGGGCGAGGCGGCCGAATTTGCGATCGACGGTTCGCGCGATCCGAGTCCGCGGT
>JBIOEK010000139.1:0-8722 GCA_044445925.1 Hyphomicrobiales bacterium | reverse complement strand
CGCATAGGCGCCGATGCCGACGAAGGCGGCCTGGCCAAAGGAGGTGACCCCGCCGGCGCCCGTCATCACCACGAGGCCGAGCGCCACGAAGGCGAAGACTGCGATGTAGTCGAGAAGCGTCAGCGCGTAGCCGCCGAAGACGAGCGGCAGGGCGGCCATCAGGACGGCCACGACGGCGCCCGCGAGGACAGGCCGCGTCCTCATGCCTCGGCTTCCTCCTCGGCATCATCCTCCTCGTCGGCCTGGCTGCCGGCGAGGAGCGAACGCCAGACCAGGATGGGGATGAGCGCCGAAAAGACGATGACCTCCTTGAAGGCGCTGCTCCAGAAGGCGGCATAGCTTTCGAGAAGCCCGATGAAGATCGCGCCGAGCGCAGCCATCGGATAGCTGACAAGCCCGCCGATGATGGCGCCGACGAAGGCCTTGAGCCCGATGATGAAACCCGAATCGTAATAGAGGGTCGCGACCGGCGCGACGATCACGCCGGACACTCCAGCGAGCGCCGAGGCGAGCAGAAAGGCGACGGCGCCGGTTCGCGAAGGGCTGATGCCGCAAAGGCGCGCGCCCAACCGGTTGACCGCCGTCGCCCTGAGCGCCTTGCCGATGGTCGTCCTGGAGAAGAGCAGGAACAGAAGCACGCAGACCAGCGCGCAGCCCGCCAGAATGATGAGCGTCTGGCCCGGCACGATCAGCTCACCGAAACGGAACACCGTGCGCATCAAGGGCCTGGTGCGCACGCCCTCCGGACCGAAATAGAACAAGGCAAGCCCGGAGACCGCGAAATGCAGGGCCACCGCCACCATCAGCAGGACGAGCACCGGGGCGTCGGCAAGCGGCCGAAAGGCGATGCGGTAGAGGAGCGGGCCGATCGGCAGCACCAAGGCGAGGGTCAAGGCGATGGCAACGGGCGCCGGCAGATCTTGCCCGGCGGCGAGCCAGACGGCCACCGCCGGCAAGAGCGGCAGCGCGCCGAACAGAGCGAGCTTGCCGGGCAGCTCGCGAAGCTGGCCTTGGCGCCACAGGCGCGTGACCTCCATGGCGCAAGCGATGAGGGCGAGCGTCAGCACCAGCCAGACGGTGCCGGGAAGGCGCTGGCGCTCGAGGGCGCCAAGCGTCAGGGCCGTGTAGGCCAGGATATCGCCGAAAGGCACGAAAATGACGCGCGTCACCACGAAGACGAGGACGATGCCGAGGCCCACGAGCACATAGATCGCACCGTTGGCGATGCCGTCCTCGGCGAGGAGCAGCGCGATTTCCGGGGTCATGCGCGCGCCGGTCGCTGCAGGAAGATCGCTTGTGAAAAGGGCCGGGAAGGTCCATTTCCGCTCATCCCCGCAAAAGCCGGGACCCAACAGGCCTGCCCAAATCGAGCCATGTCCAAATGCGATTGCCCTGCCCGTCCCGCGACGCACCGCCCCCCTCGACTGTCACACAGTGCCGGACGAGGTTCAACCGCGATTGCGCGACAGCCGGGACAACCCGCAAGGGTGCCCCTCCGAAGCCGCGGCTCGCGGGCGAGGCCGGCCGGGACGCGCTCGCTTTGCCGCGCATAATATGGCACATGGACGAGATTCGCATGGCGTTTCGCGCCACAATGCCCGGCGCCAATCAACAAAATGCCCCCTTTTTTTCGAGATAACCGCAACCCGCCAATAGCTGTTGCAAAGGGCCAAGGCATGATCATCGCTCGTTCACTTGTACTGCGCCTGTCCGCCGCCGTCGCCATTGGGCTCCTCGCCGGGGTCCCGCGGCCCCTTCCTGCCCAGGCCGCGCCCGCCAAGGCAAAGCCGGCCACGCCGGCAAAGCCCGCGAAGAAGGAGGCGGGGCCCGCGCCCTCGGCCGCCCCGGCCAAGGGAGCCCCGGCCAAGGGCGGGACCGGACAGGCGCTGAAGCTCGGCCAATTCGATGATTGGATTGCCTATGCGACGCCCGGCGCCAAGAAGATCTGCTATGCGCTCTCCGTCCCCAAGGAGCGCCTGCCGAAGAACCTCAACCGTGATCCGGGATATATTTTCGTCTCCTATCGGCCCGACGAGAAGGTGCGCGGCGAGATCGCGGTGGTGATGGGGTATTCCGTGAAAGAGGATGCGCCGGCGCAGGCGGTGCTCGGCAGCACCAGCTTCCAGCTGGCGGGCAAGGATTCGAGCCTGTTCGTCCACAACGCCGCCGAGGAAGGGACGATGCTCGCCGCCATGAAGAAAGGCGGCAGCCTCGTCGTGAAGGCATCTTCCAAGCGCGGCAACGCGACGACGGACCGCTTCTCGCTCGCCGGCATCGCTCAAGCCATCGACCAGGCGGAGAAAGCGTGCAAGTAAGCATGAGCATGAGCAGCGACGCTCCGAGCAAGGCGCCGGTAGCGGCGCCGGCCTCGCTCGCCGGATTGGGGCGTGCCGCACTTGCCGGCAAGCTCGCAGAGCTTGGAGTGCCCGAGCGCGAGCAGCGCATGCGCGCGGCGCAGCTCTGGCACTGGATCCATCATCGCGGCGCAACCGATTTCTCGGCGATGACCACGATCGGCAAGGAGATGCGCGCAGCGCTCGGGAGCGCCTTCAGCCTGGAGCGGCCGCAGATCGTCTCCGAGCGCGTCTCCTCGGACGGCACGCGCAAATGGCTGCTGCGCATGGCGCCCAGAGGGCCCCATGACCAGGGCGCGGAGATCGAGACGGTCTATATCCCGGAGGTCGACCGCGCGACGCTCTGCGTCTCGAGCCAGGTCGGCTGCACCTTGTCCTGCTCGTTCTGCCATACGGGCACCCAGCGCCTGGTGCGCAATCTCGACGCCGAGGAGATCGTCGGGCAGCTCCTCGTGGCGCGCGACCGCGTCGGCGACTGGCCGGCCGCGAGCCCGGCGGGGGCAGGCGACGCCTCGCGGGGGAGCTCGAGGCTCATCTCGAACATCGTGTTCATGGGCATGGGCGAGCCGCTCTATAACTTCGATGCGGTGAAGGACGCGGTCGAGACCATCGCGGACGGCGAAGGGCTATCCCTGTCGCGCCGGCGCATCACGCTCTCGACCTCCGGCGTCGTGCCGATGATCCCGCGTGCCGGGGCTGAGATCGGCAGCATGCTGGCGATCTCGCTGCACGCCGTGCGCGACGAGCTGCGCGACGAATTGGTGCCGCTCAACAAGAAATACCCGATCAAGATGCTTCTCGACGCCTGCCGGACCTATCCGGGCTTGTCGAATGCGAGGCGCATCACTTTCGAATATGTGATGCTCAAGGGCGTCAACGATACGGACCGTGACGCACGCGAATTGGTGCGCTTGCTGCGCGGCATCCCCGCCAAGATCAACCTGATCCCCTTCAATCCCTGGCCCGGCACCTCATACGAGTGCTCCGACTGGCAGCGCATCGAGGCCTTTTCAGAGATTGTCTTCAACGCCGGCTACGCCTCGCCCATCCGCACCCCGCGCGGACGCGACATCCTGGCGGCCTGCGGCCAATTGAAGAGCGAGACGGAGAAGCTACGGGCCCGGGCGCGCCTGATGCTCGAGAGCGGCATCGGGGCCGAAGGGATGTTCGCCGGCGAGGCCGACTGAGCTTGCGGCTAGCCGGGCCATGACCGCGAGGCGCTGCGCCGAGAGGATCGAATCCGACGATCGGTTTTGATGCATCGAGATCTCCGGGATCGTGGAATTGCGGCGAGGCCTCGTCCTGCCAATCGCGTCCGTCCGCTGGGGCCGGAGGCCGGAAGTGCCTCCGCTTCGTCCTTTTGAAATTTTCGACTGGCATTGGATCTTATTTGCATTCTAAAGTGCGTCGAATCCGCCGACAATTCAGCATCTTCCCGCATAAATTCTATCTAGAATAATTTAAAACTGTGAAATCTTGCAAATATTTGAAACGGTTTGGCGATAATACTGCTTGACCCCGCCGTAGAAACCCTATTCTTTTTGCGGCCGCTGCTCCGGCCCGGCAAATGCTTGCCGTTTGCCGATGAAAGTCACGGCGCAGCTTCTCGTGCGTGCATCGAATGTGAATCTTCAGAAAGGCCCCTATGTTCGATGCAGTATGGCGACCGCGCGGATGCGGCCGCAAGTTGCTTGCAGGCTCGGTCCCGGCCATCGCGCTCGTCGCGCTGCTCGCCTCGGGCGTCGCGCCAGCTCATGCGCAATCGGCCACGCCCGATGCCTATCATGAGCGCGAGACCAAATATCTCTTCGGCTTCACCTCCGGTGCCGATATCGGAGAGGAAGGCGAAAAATCGATCGAATTCGAGACGACGGCGGCCTTCCAAAGGCGGCATGGCACCTACAGGATGGTCGAGCAGGAATTCGAGTTCGAAGGGGTGCCGACCCAGTTCTTCGCCTATGAGCTGAGCGCGCATGCGACCTACCATTCGATCAAGGGAACCGACGATCTCGACAATCTCGATCGGACGCAGTTCAGCGGCTTGTCGACCGATCTGCGCTATCTCTTCATCGGGCGCGGCCCCGGCTCCCCGATCGGCCTGACCTTGTCCGTGTCACCCGAATGGTCGCGGGTCGACGGCACGAGCGGCGTGCGGGCCAAGGATTACAGCATGGCCTTCCGGCTCATCGCCGACACGGAGCTGATCCCGAACCGGCTCTACGCGGCGGTCAACGCTCTCTACGAGCCCGACATCGGCAAGGCGGCCGGGGATGCGACCTGGGCGCGTGGCTCGACGGGCGGCATTACGGGCGGGCTCGCCTATCGCGTCACCCCCAAGGTGACGATGGGTGCGGAGGCGGAATATTTCCGGGCCTATGACGGTCTTGCCTTCAAGAGCTTCGCTGGCCATGCGCTATATGTCGGGCCCACCATGCATATCCAGTTCACCGGCAAGACGATGCTGTCCCTTGCTTTTTCGACGCAGGCCTATGGGAATGCCGCCGGGGAACATCGCTCATTGGATCTCACTAATTTCGAGCGCTACCGTGCCAATGCCAAGCTCGAGTTCGAGTTTTGACGCATTTTCCGGGCAGGGCACCCGGGGAACCCAAGAAAACTGCGATAGATCAAAGAATCGTAGCGCCCGATCTGATCTCATTGGTCGCAGAAGGCTCTAACCAGCCACGCGACGCTTAATGGCCGTGGAGATGGACATGACCAAGCCTGCCCCCGCCAACCGCCGGAGGGTCACGCTCCTTGTGGCCCTCGGCCTCCTTCTCGGCCTTTCGGCCGTGGCGCCAGGCGCATCGGCGCAGGAGGCGACGACCGTCAAGCTGACCATCAAGGATCACAAGTTCCAGCCGGCCGAGCCGCATGCGCCGGCCGGCAAGTCGATCACGCTCCAAGTCACCAACCTCGACACGACACCGGCCGAATTCGAGAGCAAGACGCTGCGTGTCGAGAAGGTCGTCGCCGGAAACAGCACCATCACCATCCAGGTTCGCGCGCTCGCGGCGGGCCGCTACCGCTTCTTCGACGATTATCATGAAGATACGACCGAGGGCTTCCTGGTGGTACAATGAATGGCGTCGATGGCCATTGCTCCCGGAATTTTGGATTCATTCCAAACTCGTTGAATTGACTTGACAATCGCTCGTCTCAGACCTTTCTTCGCGGCGCGCGGATCGACATCCCTGGCGAGGCATGGCCCTGGCGATGCCTGGAGCATGTCGGGTTCGCGCCGCCGCCCGACATCACCGGCCAGCCCAGGCTGGCGCATAGCGAGAGAACCGTGCTCGGCGCATTGATCATCGTCTTCCGCGAAGTCATCGAGGCCGGCATCATCATCGGCATCACGATGGCGGTGACGCGCGGCATCGTCGGACGCGGCCGCTTTATCGGCGCCGGCGTCGCGGTGGGCGTGCTCGGCGCCTGCCTGGTCGGCGCTTTCATCAATACCATCTCCAGCGCGTTCCAGGGTGTGGGGCAAGAACTGTTCAATGCCGGCATCCTCATCGTCGCCGTGGTCATGCTCACCTGGCACAATGTTTGGATGGCGCGCCATGGCCGCGAGATCGCGGCCGAAATGCACAGGGCCGGCGAGGCGGTGCGCACCGGCTCCTCGACGCTCGCAGGCCTTGGGGTCGTCGTCGCCGTCGCCGTGCTGCGCGAGGGCTCGGAGGTCGCCTTGTTCCTCTATGGCATCCTGATCGCTTCGGAGCCGGGCTCGGCAATGAGCCTATTGGTCGGCGGCCTGATCGGGCTCGCCCTCGGAGGCGCCGTCAGCGCTCTCACCTATGCGGGTCTCCTGCAGATACCTGGCCGCTACATCTTCGGCGCGACGAGCGCGCTGATCGCGCTGCTCGCGGCGGGGCTCGCCTCCCAGGCCGTAGGCTTCCTGGAACAGGCCGATATCGTCACGGCCTTCTCGAGCCAGCTCTGGGATTCGTCCCATATCCTGTCCGATACCAGCATTGTCGGGCGCGTGCTGCACTCGCTGGTCGGCTATAACGATCACCCCTCCGCCATGCAGGGCCTTTGCTATGTGGCGACGCTCGCCGTGATGGGGTTCCTCATGAAGCTGTTCGCGCACCCCGCCCCCGCGGCGCGAGTGGCCTAAGCTTTCAGCTTCTCCTCGATCGCATCCCAGATGGCGACGGCAAGATCGGGACCACCCGTGTTGCGGATGGCGCGGATGCCGGTCGGCGAAGTGACGTTGATCTCGGTCAGGTAGCCGTCGATCACATCGATGCCGACGAAGATTAGGCCGCGTGCCCTCAAGGCCGGCCCGATGCGCTCGCATATCTCGCGCTCGCGCGGCGAGAGCTGCGCCGCCTCCGCCGCGCCGCCGCGCACCATGTTCGAGCGGATATCGTTCGGCTGCGGCACGCGGTTCACCGCGCCCTTGGCGACGCCGTCGACGAGCACGATGCGCTTGTCGCCCTTCACGATCTCCGGCAGGAAGCGCTGCACCACCCAGGCCTCCTTGAAGGTCGCCGAGAACAAATCGTAGAGCGAACCGAAATTCGCGTCCTGCGTGGCGACCTTGAACACCGAAGCCCCGCCATGGCCGTGCAGCGGCTTCATGACGATCTCGCCATGCTCCTTGCGGAACGCCTCGATCTCCCCCTTGTCGCGGGTGATCAGGGTCGGCGGCATGAGCTCGGGAAATTCGGTGACGAAAATCTTCTCGGGCGCGTTGCGCACGCTCGCGGGATCATTGACCACTAGGGTGCGCGGATGCACGCGCTCGAGCATATGGGTCGCCGTGATATAGGCGAGGTCGAAAGGCGGATCTTGCCGCATCAGCACGACGCCCGTGTCGAGCAGATCGACGCGGCGCTCTTCCCCCGCCGTGAAGTGATCGCCCACGATGTCGCGGATTTCGACCGGACGCATCCTCGCGCTCACCTTGCCGTCGCGCATCGACATCTTGTCGGGCGTATAGACGAGCAGCGAATGGCCGCGCGCTTTCGCCTCCAGCATGAGCGCAAAGCTCGAATCGCCCGCGACATTGATGCGCTCGATGGGATCCATCTGCACGGCGACGAGGAGGGGCATGGGTCCATTTCCTGTTTGGCGCAAACCATTTGGGCGCGAACGATCTGGGCGGGAACGATCGCAGCGCCTCGGGCTCGACGGCGTCGATAGAGCCGGGCGTCGAAGCTGGCAATGGGGGAATAGCATGGAAGGCGTCTTGACCGGCGCGGCCGCGATGCGCATGGTGGCAAGCGTAATTTCGAGGGCGTCTCACATGTGGTTTGGGCGGATCGCGAGCCTCGCTGCGCTTGGTCTCCTCGCAGCCTGTTCGTCGCCGATGCACGGCTTCTATGTACCGTTGACGCACTACACGGCCTATACGCCGGCGCGCCCGCTCATCGCCGAGAACCGTGTCGATCCCTATGACGGAGATCTTCCCGCTTGCGGCGATGCGGGCGTGCTCGGTTTCATCAAGGACCGCTTCATGACCCGGGAGGCCGGATATTGGGATTCCTCGATCAGGATCGCCGACTTCCGCGCGCCCTACGAGATCGCCTATCGCCCGCGCGGCCCATCCTTCATCCCGCGCCGCTATTGCAGCGTGACCGGCCTGTTCTCCGATGATCGCAACCGCAAGATCTACTACTCGGTCGACGAAGATACGGGCTTGTTCAGCTTCGGCTGGGGGGTCACCTGGTGTCCGGTCGGGCTGGACCGCGACCTCACCTACGCGCCCGGATGCAAGATGGCGCGTCCCTGACCGGCGGAAGATGCGGCGCTCGGCACGCAAAAGCTCGGCGGGGAAAAGACCGATGCCTAGCCGTCACGGATTCGCGGCCATCCTCTGCGCTTGCCTCTTGATGCTCGGCGGCGCAGGGCGAGCCTATGCGCAAGAGCCGCATGAGCGCTATGGGGCGCCGCCCGGCCAGTTCGATCTCTATCTTCTCTCGCTATCCTGGTCGCCTGGCTTCTGCGACATCGAAGGCGACCGCAAGGGCAAGCGCGAATGCATGTCGGGAGCGCGGCTCGGCTTTGTGGTGCACGGGCTTTGGCCGCAATTCGAGAGCGGCGACTATCCGACATTTTGCGATCGATCGAAGAGCTTCGTGCCCGGCGCCTCCCTCGCCATCGCGCGCGATATCTATCGCGACAAGGGGCTGGCGATCGGCGAATGGAGAAAGCACGGGGAGTGCTCGGGGCTCGCCCCGTCGCTCTATTATCAGGCGGAAATCGCGCTCTACCGCAAGATCAACATGCCGAGCACGCTGATCGCCCCGGCAGCGCCTTTGCGGGCGACGCCTGCGGAGATCGCGCAGGCCATCGCCCGCGCCAATCCGGGCCTGATCGAGCCCGGCATGGTGAGCGTCTCCTGCCGGCAGCGCGAATTG
>JBIOEK010000138.1:0-8727 GCA_044445925.1 Hyphomicrobiales bacterium | reverse complement strand
CTCGCGCGCATAGTGCTCCGTGTTGAGCCCGATGAGCGGGCGGCCGACGCGCCATGTCAGCCAGGAGCCGGCCGCCGCATAGGCCAAGGCGCACCAGACCATATAGCCCGGGATCGAGAACGACTTGCCGCCGACGACGAACACCACTTGATCCGAAAGCACCCACAGCACGCCGACGAAGCTAACGAGCAGGAGCGAGGCCTGGATGAGGCCGTTGCCGAGATCGGCGCAAAGCTCGGTCAGGTGGCGGGCATCCTCGTGGATGCGCTGATCGGGGTTGTGCCCGATCTCGCCCGCGAACACGAAGAGATAGGCGCGCTTGGGACGCAGCCACTCATCGAGCAGGTCGCGCGTGAGCCAACCCCTCAACCGGACCTTGAAGACTTCGCTGAGCCAAGTCTGAGCGACGACAAGCGAGAGCAGCCCGGCGACGATCACCATGAAGACGACGAGTTGCCGCAGGAAGGCGTTGAAATCGCGTTGCTCCAGCGCGTCGTAGAAGGCGCCTTGCCAGTCGTTGAGCCTGACCTGTCCGGCCGCGATGGCGCTGATGACGAGAACGATGCCGATCGCAAGCGATAGGAGGATGCGTCGCTGCGGCGAGGCCCTCATGGCGCGAACCAGGGTGGCGAGCTGAGCCCAGACGCCGCTCTTCGAAATATCGATGGGAAGATCAGCGATGGGCTGCCGCAATTCAGCCAGCGCGTTCATGTTGTTTTCGTTCACGCCGGGCCCTGACTTGAGCGCTTGAAGGCAGAATTCGCAATAGCCCATGTCGGCTCGACATAAAAGTCGGCCCGACGGAGGGATTCAGGAGCTTTGCATCAACTCCCCCCTTGATCCAGGTCAAGGAGGCCGTGCCTCGGCCGGGCTTGGCTTGCGACGCCGATTTTGAGGAGCAGGCGATGAGCGACAAGATTTTGCGTCAGGACGTTCTCGATGAGCTCGAATTCGAGCCGAGCTTGGATGCGGCCCATATCGGCGTCACGGTCGATAGCGGCGTCGTGACCCTCACCGGCCATGTGGCGAGCTATGCCGAGAAGATCGCGGCCGAGAAGGCGGCGCGCCGCGTCAGGGGAGTTCGCGCCATTGCGCAGGAGATCCATGTCCAGTCTTCGAGGGACACGAAATTCTCGGACGATGCGCTGGCAATGCGCGCCGCCGATATCTTGAGCTGGAACATCCAGGTGCCGTCCGACACCATCAAGATCACGGTCCAAGACGGATGGGCGACGCTCACCGGCGATGTCGACTGGCAATATCAAAGACAGGCGGCCGAGGACGATATCCGCAGGCTATCGGGGGTGCGCGGCGTTCACAACGAGATCAAGATCAACCCTCAGCTGCATATTGCGGATGTCCAAAAGAGGATCGAGGATGCGTTGAAGCGCAGCGCCGCGGTCGAGGCCAAGGGTATCCATGTGACGGCCGCCGACGGCAAGGTGACGCTGCGCGGGACCGTGCATAGCTGGGACGAGCGCTTCGCGGTCGAAAGCGCCGCCTGGTCGGCCGCAGGCGTCCATGCTGTGGAAGATTTCCTGACGATCGGCTAAAGGGAGAGAAACGAGCAGGAGCGCGAATGGTTTTGAGATCGCGGCGGCCGAAGCCGAGGGGACGAAAGAAGATATCCAAATCCTCTGTGCCTGCCCCCTCCTCGCAAGCCGATGACGCGCAGCTTCTCGAGCTCGTTCAGCGGCAGACCTTCAAATATTTCTGGGAGTTCGGGCATCCGACCAGCGGGCTTGCGCGCGACCGCAGCAATCCCACAAGCGACAAGGGGCTGGACATCGTCGCGATCGGCGGGTCGGGCTTTGGCGTGATGGCGATCATCGTCGCCGCCGAACGCGGCTGGATCACGCGGCAAGAGGCTCTCGACCGTCTGCTCAAGATGACCCAGTTCCTCCTCGATGCGGACAGCTTTCACGGGATGCTTCCGCATTTCATGGACGGGGCTACCGGCAAGCCCATCCACTTCACCCGCAAGGATGACGGCGGCGATCTCGTGGAGACGGCCTATCTGGTGGCGGGCCTGCTTTGCGCGCGCCAATATTTCGACCGGGACGAGGCGCAGGAACTGGGGTTGCGCGCGCGCATCACGCGCCTGTGGGAGGATGCCGAGTGGAGCTGGCACACGCGCGACCGTGCCAACGTACTTTACTGGCACTGGAGCCCCAACAATGGCTGGAGCATGAATTTCGAGATCAGGGGCTGGACCGAATGCCTGATCGCCTATGTGCTCGCCGCCTCTTCGCCGACCTACGCCATCCAGCCGAGCCTTTATCACAAGGGCTGGGCCGAAGGTCGGAATTTCAAGAATGGGCGCAATTTCTTTGGGATCGAGCTCGCGCTCGGCCCCGACTATGGCGGGCCGCTCTTCTTTGCGCATTATTCATTCCTGGGGCTCGATCCGCGGGGGTTGAAGGACCGTTATGCCGATTATTGGCGCCAGAACGTCAATCACACCTTGATCAACCGCGAGCACTGCATCCGCAACCCGAAGGGGTTCAAGGGCTATGGAGCAAGCTCATGGGGGCTGACGGCGAGCGACGGACCGCAGGGCTATGACGGCTTTGCGCCCGACAGGGATTTCGGAGTGATCGCGCCGACCGCGGCCTTGTCCTCGATTCCCTATACGCCCGAATATTCGCTCGCCGCGCTCAGGCATTTCCTCGGGCCCCTGCGCCAGCGCCTCTGGGGCGAATATGGCTTCATCGATGCTTTCTGCGAAGCCAAGGATTGGTATGCGCCATCGTATCTGGCGATTGATCAGGGGCCGATCATCATCATGATCGAGAATTACCGGACGGGCTTGTTGTGGAAGCTCTTCATGAGCTGCGCCGAAATTCGCGAGGGCCTGCGGCGCCTCGGCTTCGAAAGCCCGCATCTCGCTTGATGAGCGCCCGACCCTGGTGGCAAGATTGCGTGATCTATCAGGTCTATCCGCGCTCTTTTCAAGACAGCAATGGCGACGGCATCGGCGATCTGCGCGGCATCATCGAGCGGGTCGACTATTTTTCCTGGCTCGGCGTCGACGCGGTCTGGTTCTCGCCGTTCTTCACCTCGCCCATGGCCGATTTCGGCTACGACATCGCAAATTTCACGGATATCGATCCGTCCTATGGCAGCCTGGCCGAGTTCGACGAATTGCTCGGCGCGCTGCATGCGCGCGGCATCCGCATCATCCTCGACTTCGTGCCCAACCACACATCCGATCGACATCCCTGGTTCCAGGAATCGCGGCGGTCGCGCCAAAACAGCAAGCGCGACTGGTATATCTGGCGCGATCCCTCGCCGGGCGGAGGCCCGCCCAATAATTGGCAAAGCATGGCCGGGGGCAGCTCCTGGGAATTCGATGGAAGTACGGGCCAATATTATTGCCACACCTTCCTCGAGGAGCAGCCCGATCTCGATTGGCAAAACCGCGCCATGCGCAAGGCCATGTACGACGTGCTGCGCTTCTGGCTCGATCGCTCGGTCGACGGCTTCCGCCTGGACGCCGTGGGCTGCCTCGCGAAGGACAAGCTGTTGCGCGACGACCCGCCCAACCCGGATTATCGTGAAGGCGACCCGCCCTTCGCTCGCAACCTCATGGTCCACAGCGCCAACGGCCCGGAGATTCTGGACATGCTGGCCGAGATCCGCCGCGTCGTCGACGCCCATCAGGGCGAGCCGGTCCTGATCGGCGAGGTCTATCTGAAGATCGACGAGCTCGCCGCCTATTACGGCGCCGAGCTCGACGGGCTGCAGCTTCCGACCAATTTCAATTTCCTATGGACGCCCTGGAAGGCTGCGGCGATCCGGGACATGGTCGAGGCCTATGAGGGCGCGCTGCCCCGAGGCGCCTGGCCCAACTGGGTGCTGGGCAACCATGATCAGTCGCGCATCGCCACGCGGGTCGGGTCAGCCCAGGCGCGCGTGGCGATGCTGCTGCTTTTGACCTTGCGCGGAACGCCGATCGTCTATTACGGCGAGGAACTCGGCTTGGAGGATATGGCGATACCGCCCGGCAAGCTGCGCGATCCCTTCGGCCTCAACATGCCGGGAACGGGGCAGGGGCGGGACCCGGAGCGTTGCCCCATGCCCTGGGACGAGGCGCCGAAGGCCGGCTTCACCACGGGCGAGCCCTGGCTGCCGATCGGGACGAGCGCGCCCGGCCGCTCGGTCGCGGCTCAGCGGAACGATCCTCGGTCGATGCTCGCTTTGACGCGCGAGCTCCTCGCCCTTCGCCGCAAGGAGGCCGCGCTCTCTCGCGGCGCTTGGGGGAAGGTCGAGGTCGAGGGCGAGGTGCTCGCCTATGCGCGCAGCCTCGCGGAAAAGCGCTTCGTCATCGTCCTCAATCTCGACGATAAGCCTAAATCGGTTCGCTTCCGGGACTTGCCGTCAGGGCGCGTGCTGCTCTCGACCCATGGTCGGGACGAGGGTGAGCCCGTCCGGCAAGAGCTCGAGCTCGCCGCGAATGAGGGCGTCCTCATCGCGGCGTGAGGCGATGCCGGCCGTCGGTTAGTGTTGGGCGCCCTGCGCCAGCACGAGTCCACTAAGACGCGACAGAACGCCCCGCACGGCGAAGTTGCGGAGCCAACGCAGCACCAGCGATGCGGAGGGCGCTTCCTCGGAAGTCTCATAGAAGAGGATCGCGTCATCCCAATAGGACAGCGGGGGCCACCAAGACGTGCCCTTGAGCATCTCGAGCACCTCGGCGCATCCGCCGATCAGATGACCCCTCACACGGCCGGAGCCGCGCAGCCGTTGGATGCCCTGGGAAGGGGTGCGGCGGCGCGGCCTGTCTTGATTTGAAGGATCAGACCAAGGGAGGTGCTCGACGGTCCACCCTTCTGCGTTCGGTGGCAGCTCGCCGATTGGCTGTGCTTCAAACGAGACATTTGGCGGTGAACGCCGGCTCCTGTCTCCTATCCCCGCTTGCGTCCTCCCGCCCGCTCGATCTCGAGAATGCGCCGCGTGGTGCGCAGCACGGCATCGGGATCGAGGCTGATGGAATCGATGCCGAGGCTGACGAGGTACTCGGCGATCTCCGGATAATCGGATGGCGCTTGGCCGCAAATGCCGCAATGGCGCTTATTGCGCCTTGCGCCTTCGACCGCCAACCGGATCATGGTCTTCACCCCGTCGTCGCGCTCGTCGAAATCGAAGGCGACGATCTCCGAATCGCGATCGACCCCGAGGGTGAGCTGGGTGAGATCGTTGGAGCCGATCGAGAAACCGTCGAAATGCTTGGCGAATTCGTCGATCGAGATGACGTTGTTCGGGATTTCGCACATCACATAGATCTCGAGCCCGTCGCGCCCGCGCTCGAGCCCGAATTCGCGCATCAGCGCGATCACCCGTTCGGCTTCCTCCACGCGCCGGCAGAAGGGGATCATCAGCTTGACGTTGGTGAGGCCCATCTCGCCACGCACGCGCCGCATGGCGGCGCATTCGAGCGCGAAGCCGTCGCGATAGGCCGGATGGGCATAGCGCGAAGCGCCGCGAAAGCCGAGCATCGGGTTCGCCTCGACGGGCTCGAAGCCGCTCCCTCCGAGGAGCGAGGCGTATTCGTTGGTCTTGAAGTCGGACATGCGCACGATCACGGGCTTGGGATAGAAGGCCGCCGCGATCGTCGCCACGCCTTCCGACAAGCGCTCGACGAAGAAGTCCGCGGCACTCGCATGGTTCGCCGCGAGCCTTGCGATCATATCGCGCTCGCCTTCGTCCTTGACCCTCTCCGGATGCGCCAAGGCCATCGGATGCGCCTTGATCGATTCGGTTATGATGAACTCCATGCGCGCCAGCCCGACGCCGTCATTGGGGAGCGCCGCGAAGGCGAAGGCGCGATCGGGGTTGCCGATATTCATCATCACATGCGTCGCGGGACGCTCGAGCTTGGAGAGGTCCGTCGTTTCGACCTCCCAGCCGATCTCCCCCGCATAGACCTTTCCGATGTCGCCTTCGGAGCAGCTGACGGTCACGGTCTCCCCGGTGCGTATGGCGCGCGTCGCAGTGTGGGTGCCGACGATCGCCGGAATCCCGAGCTCGCGCGCCACGATCGCCGCGTGGCAGGTGCGGCCGCCCCGGTTCGTCACGACGGCGGCTGCCGATTTCATCACCGTGCCCCAGTCGGGCGAGGTCGTGTCGGCGACCAGCACTTCGCCCGCCACGAATTGCGAGAGGTCGTCAACCTTCTCGATCACGCGGGCCTTGCCGGACGCGATCCTCATCCCGACCGCATGGCCGGTGATCTTGGCCTCGCCATGCCCCTTGAGATGGTATTCCTCGAGGACGGTACGGTCCTTGCGCGAGGCCACCGTCTCGGGCCGCGCCTGCACGATATAGAGCTTGCCGTCGAGCCCGTCCTTCGCCCATTCGACGTCCATCGGCCGAGCTTGGCCCGCCTTGGCGCTGTAGTGCTCCTCGATCGCAATGGACTGCTCGGCGAGCGTCATGACCTCGGAATCCGAGATGCAGAATTTCTCCTGTTCCTTGCGATCCGTAGGTATGTTGCGCGTCGTCGCGCGGCTGCCTTCCGAGAAGATCATCCGGATTTTCTTCTGCCCGAGAGTGCGCCTGAGGACGCTTCGCTTGCCCGCCCGGAGGGTCGGCTTGAACACGTAGAACTCGTCGGGATCGACGGTGCCCTGGACCACGTTCTCGCCGAGGCCGTAAGCGCCGGTGATGAAGACCACGTTCTCGAAGGCCGTCTCCGTGTCGATCGTGAAGATCACCCCGGAGGTCGCGATATCGGCGCGCACCATCTTCATCACGCCGACCGAATTGAACACCTTGAAATGGTCGAACCCGTTATCGACCCGGTAGCGCAAGGCGCGATCGGTGAAGAGGCTGGCGAAGCAGTGGCGCACGGCGTCGAGCATCCCCGCCTCGCCGCGAATGTTGAGATAGCTCTCGTGCTGACCGGCGAAGCTGACATCCGGCAGATCCTCGGCGGTGGCCGAGGAGCGCACCGCAACGCTCAGTTCCGGCCCGTATTGCAGAACGAGCCTCTTCCAGGCCGAGCGGATCTCGGTGAGGACGTCCTGCGGCAAGGGAGCGCAATAGACGATCTCGCGCGCCAGGGCGGCGCGCCGCGCGAGGTCCGTCACGTCATCGATCCTGAGCCCGGACAAGGTTTCGCGCAGCAACTGCCAGGCGCCCGCTTGCTCGAGCGTCTGCCGATAGGCTTCCGCCGTGATCGCAAACCCGTTGGGGATCAGGATGCCTTTCGGGGTCAGCTCCCGATACATTTCGCCGAGCGAGGCATTCTTGCCTCCGACCAGGGGGACATCCTCGATACCGATCTCCTCGAAGAAGCGGATGAAGCGCAGAGGGTCGGGCACAGGTGCCGCCATTCGCGCCTGCTCCCTTTGTGCCGCGGTGGAGGATTGCAATGACATCGATATTCCTCGGGTATTCACTGCCTCGGATAGCCGATCGTCTGCGCCACGATCACGCGCTGCTCTGGGCGCAGGCCCATCCTTTGGGCCAGGGCCTTGCGGTCCACGAGCCCGCGGACGACGGTCTCGAGCCCCTCCGATGCGCAAAAGAGATAGACGTTCTGGGCGATCAAGCCGGCGTCTATCGCGGAGTAGAATCTCTGCTCGGTCCGGTCGCCGCTGTCCATGCGCGCCAGGTCGGCGACATAAACGAGGTTCAATGGGGCCGTCGCGACGAAATCCTGCATTCCCGTCATGGCGCGGATATCTTCATCCAGGATCGTGTCCAGCCGGCAATTCTTGGGATCGAAGCGATAAACGCCATGGCTAATGGCGACATAGACGTCGATCTCCTGCCAATTGCGCGCCGATGGAGCTGTTCTGTGGCCGTCGGGCCGATTGATCCCGAAGGCCGCCCAGAGGAGATCGGAGAGGAGCTGCGGATCGAGCTCGCGTGGCGCGAACTCCCGCGCGCTGCGGCGTTGCGCCAGCACCTCCAGCAGCGGACCACCGCCCGTCATCCGCGGCGGCGGCAGCATGATCGGTTCCAATCTCGACAGTTCCGGCGCGAGAGCGTGAGCCATGATGTCCTCCCGGAGGTGTGGCCGCCGCCACGCTTCTACTGAAACGGCTCATTCGCTTCGGGCGCTTTGATGCAGCTCAAGGGCGGCCGGCAATTCGAGATGGCGATGAGGGATGAACGCTCCGACCTTTCTTTGCGCTAGGTCAAAGCGGCTCCCCATCTCGGTTGTTAGCAATAAATGACGAGATGCTTGCTCCATCGGGACCACACCATGGCGCACAGGGTGATCGCCGTCGTCGACGACGATGCGGATGTCCGGGATTCTTTGAAATTCTCGCTCGAAGTCGAAGGGTTTCGCGTGCGCAGCTTCGCGAACGGGTCCGAATTGTTGCGGGATGCTGGGTTGGAGAATTTGGGCTGCCTCATCATCGATTACCATATGCCGGATATGAGCGGCCTCGAGCTGATCGAGCGGCTGCGCCAGCGCGGCCTGTCGATTCCCTCGATCCTGGTATCCAACGACCCGAGCCGCGTCATCGGGCGGCGCGCCAGCGTGGCCGGCGTCCTCCTGATGGAGAAGACGAAACTCGCCGAGACGCTCATCGAGGCCATCCGCCATGCCTTGGGTCCGGCGCAGCTTCCCTAGCCCGCATTTCTCAAAGGGTGGATGGCTTTTGACCCGGAAGCGACGTGCGGCGGAGAATTTTCCGAGGAGATGGGGTGCGGCTTGGGGCGAGGCGGCCGAATTTGCGATCGACGGTTCGCGCGATCCGAGTCCGCGGT
>JBIOEK010000137.1:0-8729 GCA_044445925.1 Hyphomicrobiales bacterium | reverse complement strand
GGCCAGCAGGAATTGATGCTCGCTCTCTCGGGCGAGACGCCGGCCGAGCCGGCATCCGCCATTCGCCTCGACGGGGCGGCCATCGGATCGCTGCCCCCGCCCGAACGGCGCAAGCGCGGCCTGTGCGCGTTGCCCGAAGAGCGCAACGGCCACGCGGCCGTCGCGACCTTCAGCCTCGCCGAGAACACGCTGCTGACGGCACGCGAGCGCAAGCGTCTGACCGCGAGCGGCGTCATCAAGCGCGGCGCCATGCGCGATTATGCGCGCGCCGTGATCGCGGCCTTCAAGGTGAAGGCTACCGGATGGGAGGCGCCGGCGCGCAGCCTCTCGGGAGGCAACCTGCAGAAATTCATCATGGGGCGCGAGATCATGCAGGATCCCTTTGTTCTCGTCGTCGCCCAACCCACCTGGGGCGTCGACGCGGGCGCCTCCACTTCCATCCGCCAGGCGCTCATCGACCTCGCCGGGCGAGGTGCCGCCGTGATCGTCGTCTCCCAGGATCTCGACGAGCTCCTGTCGCTTTCCGACCGGCTGGTCGTCATGAATGTGGGGCGTCTCTCCAAGCCCTTGATCGTCGGGGAAGCGTCGGTCGAGGAGATCGGCTTGCTCATGGGCGGCGTGCATGGCCTCGCCGAGGCCCAGGCCGACAAGGAAGCCGACCAAGAAGCCGAAGAGGAAGCGAGCCATGCTGCTTAGGCTCGAGCCGCGCAAGGCCCCGTCCCAACTCGTGCTCTATGGCGGACCGGTCGTGGCGATCCTGCTCACCATGCTGGCGGGAGCCGCCGTGTTCACCCTGATGGGATATCACGGCGGCGCGGCGGTGTTCCAGATCTTCGTGCGGCCGCTGCTCGAGCCCGAGCGCTGGCCGGATATCGCCGTGAAGGCTTCCCCGCTCGTCATGATCGCCACGGGATTGGCCATCGGCTTTCGGGCCAATGTCTGGAATATCGGCGCGGAGGGGCAGTATATCGTCGGCGCCATCGCCGGCACCGGTGTCGCGCTGGCGATCCGCGGCGTGGAAAGCTGGTGGGTGCTGCCGCTGATGCTGGTCGCGGGCGCGATCGGCGGAGCCGCCTTCGCGTCGATCCCGGCGATCCTGCGCATCCGCCTCAAGGTGTCGGAAATCCTGACGAGCCTGATGCTCACCTATGTGGCGATCCAGCTCCTGTATTACCTGGTGCGCGGCCCCTGGCGCGATCCCGAAGGCTTCAACTTCCCGCAGACCCGCATGTTCACCGAGACGCAGACCGTGCCCAACCTCGTCGAGGGCACGCAGCTGCATTGGGGAGCGCTGCTGACGCTCCTCTGCGTGCTCATCGCCTGGTTCGTCATGTCGCGCATGCTGGCCGGCTACCAGGTGCGGGTGGTGGGCCTCGCTCCGGCGGCCGCCCGCCTCGGCGGCTTCAGCGAGAACGGCACGGTGCTGGTCGTCATGCTCACGGGCGGCGCCCTCTCCGGCCTTGCCGGCATGGTCGAATGCTCGGCTACCTTCGGCCAGCTCACCCCGCAATTTCCGGTCAATTACGGCTTCACCGCAATCATCGTCGCCTTTCTCGGGCGCCTGCACCCGATCGGCGTGTTGATCGGCGGGCTGGTGCTCGCCGCCTCCTATATCGGGGCCGACATCGCCCAGACGGCATCCGGCCTGCCGCAGGCCGCGACCGGGCTGGTCCAGGCGATGATGCTGTTCTTCCTGCTCGCTGTGGACATATTGGTGATCAATCGGCTGCGCTTCGTCACTCCGCTCGCGCGGCGATCCGCGTGACGCCCGACATCGCCATCTCGATCGTCATGACCCTCGTCATCGCGGCGACGCCGATCCTGCTCGCCGGTCTCGGCGAGCTCATCGCCGAGAAGAGCGGCGTGCTCAATCTCGGCGTCGAGGGCATGATGCTGGTCGGTGCCGTAGCTGGCTTCATCGCCGCCTCGTCGACCGGCCTCACGCCGCTCGGCTATGGGGTCGCGGCGCTCGCGGGCCTTGCCGCCTCGCTGCTCTTCGCGGGGCTCGCCTTAACGCTCGGGGCGAACCAGGTCGCGACCGGCCTCGCGCTCACGATCTTCGGCACCGGATTGTCCTCGCTCGCCGGCGCGAGCTTCGTCGGCACCACCATCAGGCGGCTCGAGCCGCTCTTCCCCGAGGGGCTCGCCAACCACCCGGTGCTACGCGTGCTCTTCGGCTATGATGCGATCGTCTACCTGTCGATCGCGGCGACGCTCGCGGCGACCTGGTTCCTCAACCATACGCGCCGGGGATTGATCTTGCGCTGCGTCGGGGAATCTGACGTATCGGCGCATGCGATCGGCTATCCGGTGTCCGCGATCCGCTATCTCGCGGTTGCCTTCGGGGGCGCCATGGCCGGGATCGCCGGTGCCTATTATTCGCTCGCCGTGACGCCGATGTGGGCCGACCGCATCACAGCCGGCCGCGGCTGGATCGCGCTCGCACTCGTCGTCTTCTCCGCCTGGCGGCCCTGGCGGTTGCTGCTCGGCGCCTATATCTTCGGGGCGGTGATGACGCTCGAACTCTACAGCAAGGCCGCGGGCTTCGCGCTTCTGCCGCCCGAGATGCTTGCGATGCTGCCTTATCTTGCTACGGTAGCGGCGCTCACGGTCATCGCCATGCGCCCCTCGAGGGGGAGGCTTGATGCGCCGCGTTGCCTCGGCAAGACTTTCCAGGCCGGCGCCTGAACCGGCCATTTCGCAACAGAGGATCGATCCATGGCCGCACTTCTCGATCGCCGCACCCTCATCGCCGGCGCCGCCGCCGGCTCGGCTCTTCCACTTCTCGCAGGCCGGGTTCTTGCCGCCGATCCGATGAAGGTCGGCTTCATCTATGTCGGACCGGTCGGCGATTTCGGCTACACTCACGCCCATGACGTCGCCCGCAAGAAGCTCCAGGATGCCTATGGCGACAAGATCAAGACGAACTATGTCGAGAATGTTCCCGAGGGTCCCGACGCCGAGCGCGTGCTGCGCCAGCTGGCGCAAGAGGGCAACAGCCTCATTTTCGCGACTTCGTTCGGCTTCATGAACGCGACCGCCAAGGTCGCGAAAGCCTTGCCCAAGACCTTTTTCGAGCATGCGACCGGCTATATGCGCGGCCCCAACCTCGCGACCTATAATGCCCGCTTCTACGAGGGCCGCGCCGTGATCGGCACGATGGCCGGCATGATGTCGAAGACGGGCGTTGCCGGCTACGTGGCCTCCTTCCCGATCCCCGAAGTGGTGATGGGCATCAATTGCTTCACGCTCGCGGCGCGCAAGATCAACCCGAAATTCCAGACGAAGGTCCTGTGGCTGTCGACCTGGTACGATCCGGCGAAGGAGGCGGACGCCGCCAAGGCGCTCGCCGATCAGGGCGCAGACATCATCACCCAGCATACGGATTCGCCCGCGCCGCTCCAGGTCTGCGAGCAGAAAGGCCTTTACGGTTTCGGCCAAGCCTCGGATATGAGCGCTATCGCCCCCAAGGCCCATCTCACGGCGATCGTCGACAACTGGGCGCCCTACTACATCGGACGCGTCAAGGCCGTCATGGACGGCAGCTGGAAGACCGGAGACACCTGGTGGGGGCTGAAGCAGGACACCGTGCAGATTTCGCCCTACAACGCCTCCGTGCCCGACGACGTCAAGAAGGCGGCCGACGAGGTCAAGAACGCCATCATCGCCGGCACGCTGCACCCGGTGACCGGCCCGATCAAGGACAATAAGGGCGCAGACAAGCTCAAGGCGGGCGAGACGGCAACCGACGAGATGCTCGAGAAGATGGATTGGTACGTCGAGGGCGTGCAGAGCTGAAGACCGCCGCCGCCTGACCCGACGCGCATCCCCAACCACCGCCTCTCCCGGTGCGGGAGAGGCGGGAGAGATCTTGCCTCGCGCCGCAGGCAGAACCGGCCGATCGCGAAGCTGGAAATTCCGCGTGGACTGGCCTGCCGACCCGATAGGACATGACGCCTCCCCTGATCATAACGACCGCCTCGCCCTACTCGAAGGCGGTCCTCCTCGTGCAGCCTGATATTCGATCCGATCCCGCGCTAGCTCCGGCCAATTCATGGCGCTGTCATAGCCTTTCCCTAGGCAGGGGCTATGATGCCATGCGCCGGTTTTCGAGACCTTGACTTGAGGACGCGCGCCGAAGGCGCCGGCGCCCAGATGCTGTCGTGGCCCGGCAATCGTTTCAACATCAATTGGAGGACGTAACCGAAATGAACCGCCTCGTCGCAGCTCTCCTCGTAGGTCTCGCCTTCGTGACCGGATCCCAGCATGCCGGCGCCCAGACGCTCGACCAGGTGAAGACCAGGGGACAGCTTCTATGCGGCGTGAATGTCGGCCTCGGCGGTTTCGCGTTGCCGGACGCAGACGGGAAATGGGCTGGCCTCGAAGTTGATTACTGCCGGGCGATCGCGGCTGCCGTATTCGCCGATGCCTCCAAGGTGAAATTCGTGCCGCTCGACGGCGCGAGCCGCTTCGAGGCCCTCAAATCGGGCGCCATCGACGTGCTCATCCGCAGCGCCACTTGGACCCTTTCGCGCGATACGGTCCAGGGGCTCGATTTCGAAGCCGTCTATTACTATGACGGTCAAGGCTTCATGGCTCGCAAATCGATGAAGATCAACTCCGCCCTCGAGCTCGACGGCGCATCGATCTGCGTCGCGCAGGGCAGCACGACCGAGCTGAACCTCGCCGACTATTTCCGCGCCCACAACATCAAATATGAAGGCGTGGCCTTCAAGAGCAATGACGAGACCGTGCAGGCCTATGCGTCGGGCCGCTGCGATGCCTATACCACGGACGTCTCCGGCCTCGCATCCTTTCGCCTGAAGCTGCCGAACCCCGACGATCACATCCTCCTTCCCGAGGTCATCTCCAAGGAGCCATTGGCTTCGGCCGTTCGCAAGGGCGATTCCCAATGGGGCACGATCGTCAGATGGGTACATTTCGTCATGCTCGATGCCGAGGAAGCCGGCGTCGATTCGAAGAATGTCGACGAGATGATGAAGTCGCCCAACCCGGAAGTGAAGCGCATGCTCGGGGTCGAGGGGAAGTTCGGCGAAGGGCTCGGCATATCCAACGACTGGGCCGTCAACATCATCAGGCAGGTCGGCAATTATGGCGAGGTGTATGAGCGCAATGTCGGGGCGGGCTCGCCGCTGAAGCTGCCGCGCGGCCCCAACAGGCTGTGGGCCAAAGGCGGATTGCAGTACGGGCCTCCGATCCGCTGAGGCTCTCGGGCGAAGGCACGCTCGACCCAAGGACCAGTTTCGGCTACGGCGAGAGGAAGGCGCGCTGACACAGGACTCGCCTCCGTTCTTGGATGCGATCTCCTGAACGCTCCGTGCCGCCAATCCGACATCTCGAGCAGTCCGGGCTGAATGAGACCATGATCAGAATACCGCACGCGTCCCTTGCCGACCTGGTGCGCGAGGTTTTTGCAGCGGCCGGCTGCTCGCGCGCCGAGGCCGAGCGCATCGCCCACTATCTGGTCGGAGCCAATCTCGCCGGCCATGACAGCCACGGCGTCATTCGCGTTCCGGTCTATCTGCGCTGGCTGAAGGAGGGCCATACGGTTCGCGACCAGAGCATCAAGATCGTCTCCGACACGCCGGTCATCGCCGTCATCGACGGGCAATTCGGCTTCGGCCAGACGGTGGCGCCGCAGGCCGTGGCGATCGGCATCGAGAAATGCAAGGCGATGGGCCTGTCGGCCGTGGCGCTGCGCAACTCGGCCCATATCGGAAGGGTCGGCGACTTCGCCGAGATGGCCGCCGCCGAGGGCCTGGTCTCGGCGCATTTCGTCAATGCGGCGGGCAGCGTCCTCGTCGCCCCGTTCGGGGGCACCGAGCGGCGCTTCTCGACCGCGCCCTTCTGCGTGGGCATTCCGCGGAAAGGCCTTGCGCCCCTGATCCTCGATTTCGCGACCTCGCTCGTCGCCGAAGGCAAGGCGCTGGTCGCGAGCCGGGGCGGCAAGAAGCTCCCGGCCGACGCGCTGATCTCTCCCGATGGCCGCCTGAGCGGCGATCCGCATGTGCTCTATGGCGAATATGAGCCGGCCGGCCCGCGCAATCACGGTCTCGGCAAAGGCGCATTGCGGGCCTTCGGCGAGCATAAGGGATCAGGCCTTGCCCTGATGTGCGAGCTGATCGGCGGGGCGCTCACCGGCAACGGCGCGACGGCGCCGAACCGGCGCTTCTCGAACGGCATGCTGTCGATTTTCATCGATCCTTTGCGCATCGACGCATCGGACTTTTTCGGCGGCGAGATCGCTCGCTACCTCGCCTTCGTGAAGAGCTCAAAGCCGATCGATGAAGGCGGCGAGGTGCTGCTGCCTGGCGAGCCCGAGGAGCGGGCAAGGCTCGAGCGCCAGGCCAAGGGCGTGCCGCTTTCCGAAGACGCCTGGGCTGCGATCATCGGGGCGGCGCGCGAGATCGGCGTGCCGGAGGAGCGGATCGAGGCCGCGCGCAAGCCATAGGCGTTGCGCTGTCATCGGCCGCGGCCGCTGTCACGTGAGAAGATGATGTCGAACGCAGGAAAGAACGCGAAGCTTCGCCCAAAGAACCCCGCTCACACCGACATCAGGCGTCGCACATCGGCCTCGTTCATGTCGGCACCCGCCCCCGAGAGCACGATCTCGCCGCGGTCCATGACGAAGAACTTGTCGGCGAGGTCCCTCGCGAAATCGAAATACTGCTCGACGAGCAGGATGGCGATATCGCTCGAGCGGCGCAGATAGTCGATGGCAGCGCCGATCTGCTTGATGATCGAGGGCTGGATACCCTCGGTCGGCTCGTCGAGGACGATGAGCTTGGGCCGCATCACCAGGGCGCGGCCGATGGCGAGCTGCTGCTGCTGACCGCCGGAAAGATCCCCTCCCCTGCGCCGCAGCATGTCCTTCAGCACCGGGAAGAGGGTGAAGACATCCTCGGGAATGGAATGGCTGGAACGCGGCAGCGGCGCAAAGCCCGTTTCGAGATTTTCGCGCACGGTGAGCAAGGGGAAGATCTCGCGCCCCTGGGGCACATAGGCGATGCCGCGCCTCGCCCGCTGATGCGGCGGCATGGCGGTGATGTCCTCGCCCTGCCAGCTGATATGGCCGGCGCCGACCGGACGCTGCCCGGTCACGGCGCGCAGCAGCGTCGTCTTGCCGACACCGTTGCGGCCGAGCACGCAGGTCACCTGGCCGGGCTCGGCCGAAAGCGACACGCCGCGCAAGGCTTGGGCCGCGCCGTAGTAGAGATCCACTTTGTCGATGTTCAGCATGAGCCCCTCAACGCCCGAGATAGACTTCGATCACGCGCTCATCGGCGCTCACCTTGTCGAGCGGACCTTCCGCCAGCACCGTGCCTTCGTGCAGGACCGTGACCCGCACGCCGAGCTCGGCGACGAATGCCATGTCGTGCTCGACGACGATCACGGAATGGTCCTGGGCGATCTCCTTGAGGAGGCGCGCCGTCTCTGCCGTCTCGGCATCCGTCATGCCGGCCACCGGCTCGTCGACGAGCAAGAGCTTCGGCTCCTGGGCGAGCAACATGCCGATCTCGAGCCATTGCTTCTGGCCATGGCTGAGCGAGCCACCGAGGCGGTGCCGAACCGGGGTCAGGCGCGTCGTCTCGAGGATTTTGTCGATCCGACGTCCTGCCTCCAAGCTGATGGACCAGAGGAGGTTCTCGACGACCTCTCTGGGCGCCTTGAGCGCCAGGACGAGGTTGTCCTCGACGGTGTGGCTGTCGAAGACCGTGGGCTTCTGGAACTTGCGGCCGATGCCGAGACCGGCGATCTCCGCTTCGTCGAGGCGGGTGAGATCGATATGGCCCTCGAACAGCACATCGCCCTTGTCGGGGCGGGTCTTGCCGGTGATCACATCCATCATCGTGGTCTTGCCCGCACCGTTCGGCCCGATGATGGCGCGCATCTCGCCCGGCTCGATGGTGAGCGACAACTCGCGCAGTGCCTTGAAGCCGTCGAAAGACACCGAGACGCCGTCGAGATAGAGAAGGCTTCTTGTGAGGTCAGCCATCGGTTCACCTTGCCGGAATCGACGTCTCCTCCACCGTGTCGGCAGAGGGTAACGGGGTGGGATCGACGACCGGCGCAGATGGGCGGCTCGAGCGGAACAGGCCCGAAACGGTGCCGAGCACGCCCTTCGGCAGGAAAAGCGTGACGAGCACGAACAAGCCGCCCAGCGCGAACAGCCAGTATTCGGCGAGAGGCCCGCTGGTGAAGCTCGTCTTCGCCCAATTGACGAGGATGGCGCCGAGCGCCGCGCCGACCAGCGTCCCTCGTCCACCGACCGCTACCCAGATCACCATCTCGATCGAGCTTCCGGGCGCAAATTCCGATGGGTTGATGATGCCGACCTGCGGCACGTAAAGCGCGCCGGCAATTCCGGCGAGGCAGGCCGAGACGGTGAACACGAAAAGTTTGTAGTTCTCGACGCGGTAGCCGAGGAAGCGCACCCGGCTTTCCGCGTCACGGACCGCGACGAGCACTTTCCCGAGTTTCGAGGTGACGATGGCTCGGCAGATCAGAAACCCGAGGGCGAGCATAGCGCAAGTGATCGAGAACAGAGCGGCGCGCGTCGTCTCGACTTGCACCGGGAAGCCGAGAATATCCTTGAAATCGGTCATGCCGTTATTGCCGCCGAACCCCATATCGTTGCGGAAGAAGGCGAGCTGCAGCGCATAAGTCATGGCCTGGGTGATGATGGAGAGATAGACGCCCGTCACCCG
>JBIOEK010000136.1:0-8753 GCA_044445925.1 Hyphomicrobiales bacterium | reverse complement strand
GGCCGGATGGACGAAAAGGGCCAGTTCACCATCGTCGACCGCAAGAAGAACATGATTATCTCGTCGGGCTTCAATGTCTATCCGGTGGCGATCGAGAACGCCATCTATGAGCACCCCGACGTCAGGGAAGCGATCGTGATAGGTGTTCCCGATACCTATCGGGGGCAGGCGGCAAAGGCGTTCGTCACGCTGAAAGGCGGCGCGCCCGAGCTGACCCTCGACGCTTTGCGCGAATTCCTCGCCGACCGGCTTGGCCGCCACGAGATGCCGACAGCGCTCGAAATTCGCCGCGAGCTGCCCCGCAGCCCCGCGGGCAAGTTGCTCGCCAAGGTCCTCATCGAGGAAGAGAAGATGAAAGCGGCCGGCTGACGCATGGTCCCGAATTTGTCGAAAACTCCAAGTGGCCGAGGCGCGTTCGGGCGGCACTCGGCTGGGCATCCGATAAACCGCCACGACGGCGGCCGCGTCGACCCCGCAGTCGGGCACCAGGCCCGCCGCGCAAGGGATGAATCAGGCGAGCGAGAGGTTGCCCGCCGCGGTCTTGCCGCGCTCGGAGACGAGGTCGAAGTTGACCTTCTGTCCTTCGGTCAGTGTTTGCAGGCCTGCCGTGCGGACGGCCGTGATGTGGACGAAAACATCCTTGCCGCCGTCGGAGGGACGAATGAAGCCGTAACCCTTGGTCTCGTCGAACCACTTGACAGTACCGGAAGCCATGCAGTCGTATCCCTGTCGACCCAAAGCCCTCAGCATTTCCTTTCGGCGCCGCGCCGCAAGGAAGCAATCGTCGTCGCGTGGACCGGCGGATCGATAACCGAATCCATTCGGCACGGCAAAACCGGGCCGAATACTTCCCGACTGCGATCGATACGGGACACGAAGTCACGCTTCGCGTCAACTGGATTTGCGCGAAAAACGAGGGGCGCCGCCCCAAAAAAGGCAGCGCGTTAGCGCGTTACTGAGAATCCACAGTGGCCGAAGATCACGCTCCTGTGAGCGGCGCGGATGCTTCAGGCGCGCGGCTTGTGGTCTAGGTCGATGAGGCCATCAGGCTTTTCACTCTCTGGCAGTATATTCGGTTGGCGCCGCTCATGCGTATGGCGAGAAGACCGCTTTGATACTTCATGATGGCACGGCACAGATCGCCCCCGGCCTGCTGATAAGCGCCGCCGAGATACTTCAAGCCGTAATGCAGATTGACGGCCGGATCGAGGAGGGAAGCGGGCGAGCCGCCGAAGCCGAGCGAGCGCGCCGTGGCGAGCCTGATCTGCATCAACCCGTAATTGCCGGCATGCACGATCTTGGAGTTATAGTTGCTTTCGATGCGGATGACCGCATGGGCGAGCGCGACCGGAACGGCGTTCTCGCGTGCCTGCTGCTCGATCACCTGGCGCAGCTGGTGGGCCCGGGACCTTGCGTCGGCGCCCTCGGCCATCTCCATGTTGCCGGCGCCGGCCGGCTGCGCCGCGGCTGAGGTCTCGGGCTTTGCCGTCGGGGCAGGCGAGGAACCCTCGCCGAATTCGACGCAACCCGACAGCAGCATCGCCAATACGATGAAGCCCGCGAAACTCGGTAAGCGCATCGGCCGTCCGACCTCCTATTGCGCCTTCGACCACTGAGGATGCCTGTCTTGACGCCGAGGCGTCTCGAAGGGGCTATGGCCGAAATGAGGCGATTTCCGGGCCTGGATTTGAAACCCGAGCGTGTTCACGAGCGTTTAAGGGTGATGCGAAGGGCCGCTTTCTCAAATCGACGTTAGCGGCTACGATGGCGCGTGCCGATGTGTCGGTTCACGATTCGTGAGGTAAAGGGAGTTCGCGATGAGGAAGGTCATGACGGCTGCGGTGCTCGTGCTGACGCTCGGCGTCGGCGCCTGCAACACGCCAGGGGAACGGGCCGTGGGCGGAGGATTGCTCGGAGCCGGCGCTGGCGCGCTGATCGGCGGGGCTGCTGGCGGCGGCCGCGGCGCGGCGATCGGCGCCGTCGTGGGCGGAGCGTCCGGTGCCGTCGTCGGCGCGGCGACCGCGCCCTGCCCCTACGGCACCTATCAGGACTATTACGGCAACACCTATTGCCGTTGAGGGCTTGCCGCCTTCCGCTCGGGCCCGGCTTGGCCTCGCTGCGATAGCGGGGCCGAAGCTGCCATTGGGCAAGGATCGGGGCAAGGATCGCGGTTGATGCGGATCGCGTCGCCGAATCACGATGGACGCAGAACCGGCGTCGATATGCTCGTTCTGCACTATACCGGGATGCCCGACGCGGCTTCTGCGCTTTCGAGGCTGACCGATCCGCGTTCTCAGGTTTCGAGCCACTACCTCGTCGATCTCGAAGGCACGGTCTTCGCCCTGGTCGCCGAGGGCCGCCGCGCCTGGCACGCCGGCGTGTCGTCCTGGAAAGGCGAAACGGACCTGAATTCACGCTCGATCGGCATCGAGATCGATCACCCGGGACATGAGGGTGGAAATCCACAATTCGCAAAGACGCAGATCGAGGCGGTCATCGGGCTTTGCCGCGACATCCTTTCGCGCTGGCCCATCCCCGCCGCCCGGGTGCTCGCCCATTCCGATATCGCGCCGCGCCGCAAGCAGGACCCGGGCGAGCGGTTTCCCTGGGAGCTTCTGCATCGCGCCGGCATCGGCCATTATGTCGAGCCTGACCCCATCGAGGCGGGGCCGGCGCTGGGGCTTGGCGATGACGGGGCCGGCGTCGAGGAGCTGCAGAGCCTCCTCTTTGAATATGGCTATGCCGTCGAGGCGACAGGCTCCTTCGGCGAGCAGACGCGAAGCGTGGTCACGGCCTTCCAGCGGCATTTCCGCCAAGAGCGCGTCGACGGGCGAGCCGACGCCTCGACGCTCGCGACCCTGCGCAAGCTGAATTCGGCGCTCACGCCTCCATGAGCGCCGCCACATGGGCCGCGACCGACCCCGCCAGGCCTGCGAGGTCGTAGCCGCCTTCGAGCACCGAGACGACGCGCGAGCCGCAATGGCGGCCGGCGATCTCCATGATCTTGCGCGTCGCCCAGCCGAAATCGTCCTCGCCGAGCTCGAGGCTGGCCAGCGGATCGCGGCGATGCGCGTCGAAGCCCGCCGAGATCACGATCAGATCGGGCCTGAAGCTTGCGACCCGCGACAAGATCACCCCTTCGAACCCGTTGCGGAAGGCCGCGGATGCCGTCCCGCTCGCAAGCGGCAGGTTGACGATGTTGTCGTGCGCGCCGCTTTCGCTGGCCGCGCCGGTTCCCGGATAGAGCGGCCATTGATGGCTCGAGGCATAGAGCACCGAGGCATCGCTCCAGAAGATATCCTGGGTGCCGTTGCCATGATGCACGTCGAAATCGACGATCGCGACCCGCTCGGCGCCATGGGCGCGCTGCGCATGACGGGCGGCGATGGCGGCGTTGTTGAAGAGGCAAAAGCCCATGGCGCGGGCATGCTCGGCGTGATGTCCGGGAGGGCGCATGGCGCAAAAGGCGTTTGCCGCTTGTCCCGCCATCACCGCGTCGACCGCCTGGGTCGCAGCACCCATCGCATGCAGGATGGCCGGCCAGGAATGAGCGGACAGGTAGGTGTCGGCGTCCACCTGCGCGATTTGTCCTTCGGGCGGGATGAGTTCCGGCAGCATCGCGCAATAGCGCTCGTCATGGGCAAGCCGCGCCAACGCCGGATCGCCGGCTAGCGCCTCGCGCCGGTCGAGTGGAGCAAAGCCCGGATCCTCGAGGGCGCGCCAAATGGCACGCAGGCGATCGGGCCGCTCGGGATGGCCTTGGGGCGCTTCGTGCTCGAGGCAGATGGGGTGGGTGAGATAAAGTGTGGTCATGTGTCCAGGGGCAACCGTGAGGAGGCCGGCCGGCTAGGAGTGGCGAAAATGTGACCCCTCGAGTATATTCGCAAGCGATGGTTTAAACGTGCTGGCAAAATTGCGCAAAGCAGGTTACAGGCAAGACAACGCTTTGCTGGATGGTTTTGCCCATGCGCCTTGTTACCCATGTCGCCGTGCTGTCGCTGGCGCTCGGCCTTGCCGGCTGCACCGGCTATAAGAGCGTGCCGTCACCGGTCGTCAGCGCTCATGATGCCGAATGGATGGCGCTGGTGCCGTCTGCCCAGATCGATCTGCAATATCTGCCCTACGAGGTCGACAATCCGACGGGCGAGCCTGCCGGCACGGTGATCATCGATACGCCGAACAAGTTCCTCTATCTGGTCGAATCGAACGGCAAGGCCATTCGCTATGGCGTTGCGGTCGGCAACGAGGCCTCCAAATGGTCGGGCGTCGCCGAAGTCGGCGCCAAGAAGGAATGGCCGGGCTGGATGCCGCCCGCCGACATGATCGAGCGCTGGCCCCATCTCAAGCCGGTTGTCGATGCCGGCGGCCTGCAGGGCGGTCCCGACAACCCTCTCGGTGCGCGGGCCCTCTACTTGTCCAGAACAAGAAGGACACGCTCTACCGCATCCACGGCACCAACGAGCCCGAGACCATCGGCCATTCCGTTTCGTCGGGCTGCATCAGGATGCGCAATATCGACGCCATCGATCTCTATAGCAAGGTGCCGCTCGGCGCGCGGGTGGTGGTGAAGTAGGAAGAGCCAATGGCGAATAGCGAGTGGTGAGAAGGCGCAATATTTTCCGCCTCTATTTGCCACCGGCCATTCGCCATTCGCCTCTGCCGTGAACATCATTCGACTCTACGCTCGTGCCCTGGCATTGCTCGGGCCGGAGCGATGGGTCGCTGCTGTCCTGGTCATCGCCAATCTCGGCCTCGCAGCGGCGCAATTCGCCGAGCCGATCCTGTTCGGGCGCATCATCGACGTGCTTGCCGGCACGCAGGATGCCGGGGCCGGGCTCGTCAGGACCGGGCACGGCTGGGCAATGGTGTTGCCGCCGCTGGCGCTCTGGGTGGCATTCGGCCTGTTCAATATCGGCGCGGGCGTGCTGGTCGCGCTCAACGCCGACCGTCTGTCGCATCGACGCCGGCTCGCGGTGATGGCCAGCTTCTTCGAGCATGTGCTGAGCTTGCCGCTCCTGTTCCACACCCAGACCCATTCCGGCCGGGCACTGAAGGTGATGTCCGACGGTTCGCTCAGCCTCGGCGGCATCTGGCTCACCTTTTTCCGCGAGCATTGCGCCGCCTTGATCGCGCTCGTCGTCATGCTGCCCCTGACGCTCGTCTTGAATTGGCGGCTTGGCCTGGTGCTGATCCTGCTCGTCTCGATCTTCGCCGTGCTGACGACGCTGGTGCTGCGCCACACCCAATCCATGCAGCAATCGGTCGAGCGCTATCGCGGCGACCTTGCCGAGCGCGCCTCCGACGCCTTGGGAAATGTGGCGGTGATCCAGAGCTTCACCCGCGTCGAGGCGGAAGCGCGCGACATGCGCGCCACCATCGATCGGCTGCTGGCCGTGCAGAATCCGATCCTGTCCTGGTGGGCGATCGCCGCCATCGGCACGAGGGCCTCGGCCACTTTGACCATGCTGTCGATCCTCGGCGTCGGCACCTATCTGTTCATGCAAGGGCTCACCACGGTCGGCGAGATCGTCACCTTCGTCAATCTTGCATCCATGCTGGTCGCGCGGCTCGAGCAGGTGGTGAGCTTCATCAACTACATCTTCCTCGAGGCGCCGCGCCTCGAGGAGTTCTTCGAGGTGCTCGACACGGCGCCATCGGTTCGCGACGCCCCGCATGCCTTGAGCATCGGCAGGGCGGCCGGCGCCG
Source organism: Hyphomicrobiales bacterium (assembly GCA_044445925.1). Classification (GTDB taxonomy): domain Bacteria; phylum Pseudomonadota; class Alphaproteobacteria; order Rhizobiales; family Beijerinckiaceae; genus GAS188. The sequence goes on along the minus strand of JBIOEK010000136.1, from coordinate 3,047 downwards.
TCGTCTTCGAAGGGGTGAGCTTCTCATATGACGGCAAGCGCTCGGCCGTCGTCGACCTCTCCTTCGCGGCGCGGCCAGGCGAGACCATCGCGCTCGTCGGCGCCACGGGCTCCGGCAAGTCGACGACGCTTGGGCTGCTGAACCGCAGCTTTGATCCGCAGTCGGGGCGCATCCTGCTCGACGGGCGCGATATCCGCGACATCACCCTCCTGTCGCTGCGGCGCAATATCGGCGTCGTCTTCCAGGAGCCGATGCTATTTGCCCGCTCGATCCGCGAGAACCTGCTCGCCGGCCGGCCCGAAGCGACCGATGAGGAGCTGCGGGCCGTCATCGGCCGCGCTCAGGCCGCGGAGTTCATCGCGCGCCTGCCCGAAGGGCTCGACAGCATCGTCAGCGAGCGCGGCCGCTCCCTCTCGGGAGGAGAGCGCCAGCGTCTCTCCATCGCCCGCGCGCTGCTCAAGGATCCGCCGATCCTCATCCTCGACGAGGCCACGAGCGCGCTGGACGCCGCGACCGAGCGGAAGCTGCAACAGGCGCTCGACGAGGTGATGGTCGGACGCACCACCTTCGTCATTGCCCATCGTCTCGCCACCATCCGCCACGCGACCCGCGTGCTGGTTCTCGATCAGGGGAGGGTGGTCGAAGCCGGCACCTTCGACGAGCTCGTGGCCAAGGGAGGCGTGTTCGCGGCGCTCGCCAAGGCGCAGCTCCTGGCGGGAACGGCTCGGGATGGGGCTCGCAGGGAAGTCGCGACGGGCGGCGTGGTGGAGACGTGATCGGGAACCGCGAATGGCGAGTAGCGAGTAGCGGTTAGCGGTTAGCGGTTAGCGAGCATATCGCTTTCTATTCGCCATTCGCCACGCGCCGCTGGCTCACGTCCCTAACGTAACCTTGAACTTGGCAAAGCCATTGCCGCCATCGCCAGCGAAGGCGACGCCTTGAACCGATGCCGCGACGTCCTTGGCGATCGGGCTCGTCAAGAGCACGACATTCTTGGCTCCCGCGATTTCCAATAGCTTCCAGTTGCGGTCGGGCTTCGGGGAGACGGTGCCGGCCGCCGCGAGGTAGCGCGCGATGATATCGCGCGAATAATCCGGCGCGTCGAGGATGATCGCCTTGACGTCGAGGCCCGCGAAATTGCCGCCTCCGCTGGCACGGTAATTATTGGTGACGACCGCGAAGACGTCGTCCTTCGCGACCGGCTTGCCGTCATGGGACAGGTCGACGATGCGCCTTGCGCCCGCCTCGACGAGCTTGCCGTCAATATCGAATTTCGAGGGCTGGCTGAGGTCGATGGCGTAGGTGACGCCATCGATCATGTCGAAATTATAGGGCGGGAAATCGAGCCTGACGAGCTGCTGTTCCTCGGCACTGGGCTTGATCTCGTTGAAGATGCCGGCCGAGCGCTCGAGCCAATCCTGAAGCTGCGCGCCCGTGATCTTCACCACCTTCAAGGTGTTCGGGAAGACATAGATATCCGCCGCGTTCTTGAGCGCGATGTCGCCGGCCGCCACGTCGGTATAGGCCTGCGGGCCGCCGCGTCCGCCCGCCTTGAACGGGGCGACGGCGGAAAGCAGCTTGAGGCCCGCATGCGGCGTGCCGGCAAGGAGGGGCCTCGCATACCAGATCTGGGCATCCGAGATGAGCTGCGTCAGCGCCGTATCGGTGATCAGCGAGAAGTAGGATTCGAGCCGCAAGGCGGTCTTCCCGACCGGCTTCCTGACGTAGCGCAAGGTCGCCTCGTGGTCCTTGGCGAGCGTTGTCGCGAAGACGGGCGCCGGCTCGACAAGCGACTGGATCTGCGAGCCTTGGCGCTTGTAGATCGGCAGGGCCGCGACTGCCGAGGAAACGACGTGGAAGCGCGCACCATCCTTTTGCAGCACGAGGTCGATCTGGCCGAGATGGCTGCCCCAGAAGCCGGCCATCACCGCCGGTACCCCGTTGAGCGTGCCCTTCTCGAAATCGACGCCTTCGCCCACGACATAGCCTGGGCCGGGAAAGACGCGGTGCGCATGACCGGTGAAGACGACATCGATGCCCGACAGGCGCGTGAGATGGAAGGCTGCGTTCTCGTCCTTGTCGCCCGGCGGCGCGGTCGAGATGCCGGTATGGGCGAGCGCCAGCACGAGGTCGACGCCCTGCTCGCGGATCTCGGGAAGGTAAGCCTTCATCGTCTCGACGATGTCGCGCGTATCGACATTGCCGCGCAAATGGGCATCGTCCCATTGCATGATTTGAGGCGGCACGACGCCGATCACGCCGAGCTTGATCTTGTGCTTCTCTCCTGCCTCGTCCGTCACTTGGCGCTCGAGGATGAGATAGGGCTTGAGATAGGTCTTGTCGGAGCGCGGATTGGCCCCGAGCGCGCCCTTGGCGAGATTGGAGCAGCAGATCGGAAAATTGGCGCCCGCGAGAGAGAGGTCGAGGAAGTCGAGCCCGTAGTTGAATTCGTGATTTCCGAGCGTGCCGGCATCGTAGCGCAGAAGGTTCATCGCCGCCATGACGGGATGGATGTCGCCCGGCTTCAGGCCGCGCTCGATGGCCACGAGCTCGCCCATCGGGCTGCCCTGCAGGAAATCGCCATTGTCGAAGAGCAGCGAATTCGGCGCCGAGGCGCGCGCCCTCTCGATCAGGGTGGCGAGCTTGGAGAGGCCGACCGTGTCGTCCTCGGCATCGCGATAATAGTCGTAAGGGAGGAGATTGACATGGATGTCGGTCGTTTCGAGAAGACGCAGCTTGACGGTGCCGACCGCCCCTTGGGCGAGCGCCCGCGATAGCGGCGCCAGCGCCGCGCTTCCGGCAAGGGTTCCCATGGTGGCGATCACAGCGCGGCGATCGACGGCCTGATCCAGGATGCGTGGCGACATCGAGGCCTCCTCTTCGATCCTGAGGCCAGGGTAGCGAGGATTGCGAGCCTAGTCGATATGGCGGGCAGCGATCGGTTCTCGCCCGGTCGGGCTCGCCCGTCTTCGAGGCAAGCCCTCTCCAAGCTGACGGGGGCCTGTTAGCGCCCGCTGCTGCCGCTGCCTTCGCCGAGCGCGCGCTCG
>JBIOEK010000135.1:0-8770 GCA_044445925.1 Hyphomicrobiales bacterium | reverse complement strand
GGCACATAGCCGATGCCGCGCCGCGCAATGGCGTGGAGGGGCACGCTCGTCAGGTCCTCGCCGCGGAAGCGGATCGTCCCCTTGCGGTTGCGCACGATGCCGAGAATGGCACGCAAAGTCGTCGTCTTGCCCGCGCCATTGCGCCCGATCAGCGAGATCGTCTCACCCTCGCGCACGTCGAAGGAGACGCCGTGTAGCACATGGCTCTCGCCATACCAGGCGTTGAGGTCCTCGATCTCGAGGAGCAGGCCGTCAGCTTGCATGCTCGGCCCCCATATAGGCCGTCCGAACCCGCTCATCGGCGGATACTTCGGCATAGCTTCCCTCGGCGAGAATCTCGCCGCGCTGCAGCACCGTGACGCGGTCGCAAAGATTTGCGACGACCGAGAGATTGTGCTCGACCATCAGCACGGTGCGTCCTTTCGCGACCTGCCGCACCAGGTCGACGATGCGCGGCAGGTCTTCCCGCCCGATGCCAGCCATGGGCTCGTCGAGCAGCAAGACTTCGGGCTCGAGCGCCAAGGTGGTGGCGATCTCGAGCGCCCGCTTGCGCCCATAGGCGAGCTCGCCTGCCAAGGTGTCGCGAAACTCGGTGAGGTTGACATCGGCGATAAGCTGCAGGGCCCGCTCATCGAGAACCCGCAAGGCCTTGTCCGACAGCCAGAACTGGTGCGCGAGGCCATTCTGGCGCTGCAGGGCGGCGCGCAAATTGTCGCGCACCGTAAGATGGGGGAACACGGCTGAAATCTGAAAGGAACGCACCACGCCGCGCCGCGCGATCGCCGCCGGCTTGAGCCCGGTGATATCCTCGCCGCGATGGAAGATGCGTCCGGCACTCGGCTCAAGGAATTTCGTCAGGAGGTTGAAGCAAGTGGTCTTGCCCGCCCCGTTCGGACCGATCAGCCCATGGATCGAACCTTCGGCGACACGCAGATCGACATTCGAGACCGCCACGAATCCTTTGAACTGCTTGGTCAGCGCCTGGGTTTCAATGACATTCGCCATGCGCCGACCGTGGAGTCCTCAAGGGTTGCGCTTCGTCCTGGGGCAAAGGGCGCGGCGCGCGACCGAAAAGTCAAGCCCGCGCCGATCGCCGGTTCAATTGATCAGCTTGCAGCCGCTCTGCTCGAAGGTGAAGAAGGCCTCAGCGGCCGGCACGGTCGCCAGCAGCTTGTAGAGATCCCATTCGCCCTTGCTCTCTGCGGGCGTCTTGATCTGGAAGAGGTACATGTCGTGGATCATGCGGCCATTCTGCAGGACCTTGCCGCCCTTGCCGAAAAAGTCGTCGACCGGCATCTCGTGCAGTTTCTTGGCGACCTTGTCGGAATCGTCGGAGCCGACCGCCTGAACCGCCTTCAGATACTGAGCAACCGCCGAATAAGTGCCGGCATGGATCATATTGGGCATGCGGCCGGTGCGCTTCATGAAGCGGTTGCCGAATTCGCGGCTCTTATCGTCGAGATCCCAATAATAGCCTTCCGTGGTGATCGATCCCTGCGCCGCCTTCAGGCCGAGCCCATGCACCTCGGCTGTGGTGTAGAGCATCCCGGCGAGTTTCTGCCCGCCCGTGACGATACCGAACTCGGCCGCCTGCTTGATGGCGTTGGTGGTGTCGAGGCCGGCATTGGCGAGACCGATAACCTTGGCTCCCGAGGATTGGGCCTGCAGCAGGAAAGAGGAGAAGTCGGAATTGTTGACGGGGTGCCGGACGGCGCCCAGAACCTTGCCGCCCGCGGCGATGACGGCTGCGGACGTATCCGCCTGGAGGCTGGCTCCGAAGGCGTAGTCGGCCGTGATAAAGAACCAGGTGTCACCCCCCTGCTTGGTCATGTAGCCGCCGGTACCTGCGGCGAGTGCGTGGGTGTCGTAGGCCCAGTGGAATCCGTAAGGCTCGCAGGCTTTGCCGGTCAGGTCGGAGGTCGCCGACCCCGTGGCGAGGGTGATCTTGTGCTTCTCGGCAGACAGCCCTTGAACGGCGAGCGCGACTGCCGAGTTGGTGAGCTCGGCGATCATGGCGACCTTGTCGACGTCGTACCATTGCCGAGCGATGGTCGAGGCGAGGTCGGGCTTGTTCTGGTGGTCCGCGGACAGGATCTGGATGGGTGCGCCCAAGATCTTGCCGCCGAAATCCTCGACCGCCATCTTGGCGGCCTCGACCGACCATTTGCCGCCGATATCGGCGTAGACGCCCGATTGATCATCGAGGACGCCGATCTTCAGGACGCCATTGGCGATTTGCGCCTGCGCCGTCGTCGACATCAAAGCCGCGAATGCGGCAGCAGCCAAACCCGCTCTGATCACCTTGTCTCTCCCTAGAAATCACCTATGGGGGCATGCGGCCCCGCACACGTCATGCGTGCCACACCTCTCTGACTTGCGTTCGACGCAACCGATAGCCGATCCCCGCAGCCTCGTCGAGAGCACGGCAATACGCCTTTTGTCACAGCGCCGTGAGACCTCGCCTTTCGGAGAGATGCTTCACCGCGTGGTCAGGCGGTCAGGCGCACCGCCTGCTTGGCGCCGACCTCGAGCAACAGGGCAAGGGCGCTCGCCACAGGGGCCGCAAAGCGTTCATTCCCCATGAGATCGTCGCCGAACACCTCGCGCACGCCGAGCAATGCGGACGATAAGCGCCTTGCGTCCCGTCCCGCGAGGTCGGCCAGCGCGCGCAGGCGCGGGGCGAGCGGATCACGTACATCGATCGGCGCGCCCTTCTCGTCGATGCCGGTGACATAGCCCATCCACGCGGCGACGCCGAGCGCGATGCGCGCGATCGGCGCGCCTTTCGCGATGCGCTCGCGGGCCGCCGCGAGCAATCGCTGCGGCAGCTTTTGCGAGCCGTCCATGGCGATCTGCCAGGTGCGGTGGCGCAAGGCCTTGTTCCTGAAGCGCGCGATCAAGGAGCGCTTATAGCCTTCGAGGTCCGCAAGAGGCGGCACGGTCAGGGTCGGCCCCGTTTCCTGACCCATGAGATTGGTGACCAAACGGGCGAAAGCCTCGTCTTCCATCGTGTCGGCGATCGTCTCGTAGCCGGCGAGATAGCCGAGATAGGCGAGCGTCGAGTGGCTGCCGTTGAGGAGGCGAAGCTTCATCGTCTCGTAGGGCGCGACATCGGCCACGAGCTCGGCGCCGGCTTGCTCGAAGCGCGGCCGCCCCTGGTTGAAGCGGTCCTCGATGACCCATTGCGTAAAGGGCTCGGTGATCACGGGCCAGGCGTCGGTCATGCCGAGCCTGTGAGAGACGGCTCGGCGATCGGCGTCGGTCGTTGCCGGAACGATGCGATCGACCATGGTCGAGGGAAAGGCGACCTCGCTTGCGACGAAAGCGCCGAGATCGGCATCGCGCAGCTGGGCGTGGCGCGTCACGACCCGGCGCACCGTGTGACCATTGGCAGGCAGGTTGTCGCAAGTCAGGACGGTGAAAGGCGGCGTTCCGGCGGCGCGCCGCAGGCGCAGCGCCTCGACCAGGACGCCGGTCGCCGCGCGCGGCCGGTGAGGCGTCGCGAGGTCGGCGCGAATATCGGCATGCTCCTGGTTCAGCTCGCCGGTCGCAGGATCGTGGCAATAGCCCTTCTCGGTGACCGTCAAGGTGACGATGCGGGTGCGGGCATCGGCCATCGCCTTCAGCAACGCTTCGGGATCTTCAGGCGCGACTGCGATATGGCTGATCGCGCCGATGATGCGCAGCGCTTCGCCGTCCTGCGACCTGACCGCGAGCGTATAGAGGCCGTCCTGAGGAGCGAGCGCATCCCTCGTGTCCGGATTTCTGAGCGAGGCCGCCACGATCCCCCAGACGCTGTCGCCCGAAGCGAGCACGTCATCGACATAGACCGCCTGATGGGCGCGATGGAAGGCTCCGACCCCCAGATGCACGATCCCCGGCGTCACCGCCCCGCGATCATAGGAAGGCCAGCGGATCTCGGGCGCAAACCGCCCGAGGGTCGCATTCGATAGGCGAGGAGGCGTTGGGATCAAGCCTATTTCGACTTCGCGGCGCCGATCTCCTGATCCCAGCGCTTGAAGGACGCGACCATCTTGTCGTTGTCGAGCGGTGTCTCGATGGGGGCGCCGGCGATCCATTCCTCATAGAATGGGCGGCCATATTCCTTGATCGCGGCCTGGCTCGCCGCCGGCGCCATGGAGAGCGGCACGTCCTTCACGGAGGGGCCGGGATAGAAATAGCCTTCGTCGTAGGTGAAGGCCTGCTGGTCCGGCTGGAGCACCCATTTGATCAGCTCGAGCAGGACCGGCAGCTTCTCCTCCGAGACATTCTTGGGGATCGCCATGTATTGCGCGTCCGAGACCCAGTGAAACCCTTTCAGGCGGCCGACCTGCGCCGATTTCGGAACGATGCCGAGCACGCGCGGATTGATGTCCCACCCCGTCGTCGAGGCGATGATGTCGCGCGTTCCGTCGCCGAGCTCCTTCATGGTGACGCCCGTGCCGGTCGGGTAATATTCGATATACTTGCCCAATTCCCTGAGATAGGCCCAGGTCTTGTCCCAGCCCTTGTCCGGATCCTTGGGCGCGGCATCGCCGAGGATATAGGGCAATCCCATCAAGAAGGTGCGGCCCGGGCCTGAGTTCGCGGGCCGCGCATACAGGAACTTGTTAGGATTGGCCTTGGCCCAATCGAGCAGCTCCTGGGCGGAGCCGGGCGGCGTCTTCACCTTCTCGGGCGTGTATTCGATCAGGGGTCCGGAAGGGTAATAGACCATGCACATGGCATTGTTGCCGCCGAGCTTCTGCATATCGAGGGCGCCCTTGAGATAGATCGAATCCGGCTTCGGCAGGACGTCGGCATATTTGGGCAGGAGCTCGGTCCAGAGCTTCTGCTCGTTGCCTGCCGAGACGATGTCGAGCCCGCCCAGCACGAAATCGATATCGACGCGCCCCGCATCCTGCTGTGCCTTGAGCTTGCCGGGAAGCTCGGGTGCCGGCGCCTTGGTGAAGGTGATGCGCGAGACGAGATTGGGCTTCGCGGCGCGGAAATTCTCGATCGGCTTCTGCACCAGTGCGAGCGCCCCGCCGACATCGACGAGATTGATGGCGACGGGCGATTTCGGCATCGCCAGCTGGGCTTGCGCCTGCGGCGCCAGCGTGCCAGCCGCCAGGGCACCCGCGCTTCCCGACAGGAATGTCCGGCGCGATACACGATCGATGGTCATCTTGGCCTCCCTTTTTGCTCCGGCCTCGAACGGCCGGTATTGGCTCAAAGCTTGTAGGCCGCCTTCGGCAGGCGGTAGGCGAGATCCTGCGCAACCTCTCGCGCCTCGTCCTCGTCGAGGCGATGCGTGGCCACGAGCTCGGCCAGATAGGCACAGTCGACGCGACGCGCCACATCGTGCCGCGCCGGGATCGAGCAAAAGGCGCGTGTATCGTCGTTGAAGCCGACGGTATTATAGAAGCCCGCAGTCTCGGTCGTGACCTCGCGGAAGCGCTTCATTCCCTCATAGCTGTCGAAGAACCACCAGGGCGGTCCGAGCCGCAGGCACGGATAATGGCCAGCAAGCGGCGCAAGCTCGCGTCCATAGGCGGTCTCATCGAGCGTGAACAGGATGAGCGTGAAGCCGCGCTCATTGCCGAAGCGATCGAGGAGGGGCTTCAGCGCTCGCACATATTCCGTCTGGGTCGGCATGTCGGCGCCGATATCGCGACCAAATCCGGCATGCAGCGAGGGGTTGTGGTTGCGCAGCGAGCCCGGATGGAGCTGCATGACGAGCTGATCCTCGAGGCTCATCGCCGCCATCTCGGTCAGCATCTGGGCGCGAAAGGTTTCGGCTTCGCCAGGCGTGAACCGTCCCTTGCGCACCTTGTCGTAGAGCTGGCGCGCCTCGGGGAGGGAAAGATCCACGGTCCGCGCGGTCGGATGGCCGTGATCGGTCGAGGTGGCGCCGAAGGACTTGAAGTAGAGGCGGCGCTTGCGATGCGCGGCAAGATACCCTTCGTAGCTTCCTATGTCCTCGGCCGCGATCTCGCCGAAGCGTATGAGATTTTCGGCGAAGCCGTCGAATTCCGGGTCGACCACGGAGTCGGGTCGATATGCGGTGATCACCCGGCCCGGCCAGCCGCTGTCGCGGATCATCGCGTGCCAGCGCAGATCGTCGAGTGGGCTCTCGGTCGTGGCGATCGCCTCGATATTGAAGCGCTCGAACAGGGCGCGCGGCCGGAATTGCGGCGTTGCCAGCCTCGCGGCGATGCGGTCGAAATAGGCGTCCGCATTGTGCTTCGAGAGCCGCTCATCGAGATCGAACAACGTAGCGAAGGCATGATCGAGCCAGGCGCGCGTGGGGGTGCCGCGGAAGAGATGGTAGCGCTCGGCGAATCTGCGCCAGACCTTGCGCGGATCGCCTTCGACGGGGCCGCCATCCTTGCGCGCGATGCCGAGCTCCTCGAGCCTCACGCCCTGGCTGTAGAGCATGCGCGTGACATAATGGTCGGGCTTGACGAACAGAGCCGCGGGATCGGGAAAAGCCTCGTTCTCGGCAAACCAGCGCGGATCGGTGTGACCGTGCGGCGAGAGGATCGGCAAATCCTCGATCGTCTCATGGAGCCGACGTGCTATGGCACGCGCCTCGGGATCGATTGGGAAAAGACGGTCGGGATGGATGAGCATGCGTCCCGAGCCCGCCGAGCGCGCATCCATTCCCGACCGAGAAGCTGAGCGTAGCGAAGACATCGATGCCCTTGATCCATTTCCCTTGGTTCATGAAGCCGCGGCCCCCGCAGCCGCTCGCGCGCCGCAATCGACGTTACCAGGGTTCCCCGGGGATTGGAAGACTAGTATGGTAGCTCGATGCGCGACCTGAAGCTGCCCGACTTGTCCGCCTCGCCCGAGCCGATCGCCCGGCGCATTTCCAAGGCGTTGCGGCAAGCCATCGTCACGATGCGCGTCATGCCGGGCGAGATGCTGTCGGAGCAGGAGATCGCCCAGTATTTCGGCGTCAGCCGGCAGCCCGTGCGCGAAGCTTTCATCAAGCTCGGCGAGGCGGGCCTGGTGCGTGTGCTGCCGCAACGCGGCACGCTGGTCGTGAAGATTTCCGTCGCCGCGGTCGAGGATGCGCGCTTCGTACGCGAGGCCATCGAATGCGCGCTGGCGCGTCGCGCGGCGGCGGCAGTCGGCGCGGATGCGTCGAAGCTCGAGCCGTTGAAGGAATTGCTCACCGCGCAGGAGCAAGCTGCGGCGGCGCGCGACGCCGAGCCGTTCTTCCAGCTCGACGAGGATTTTCACCGGGCGCTCGCCTGGCTTGCGGGGCGGCCTTCGGCTTGGCGCATCGTCGAGGAGGTGAAGGCGCAGATGGACCGGGTGCGGTTCCTCGACATGTCCGAGGCGCAGCCCATGGCGGTCGTGATCCACCAGCATCGCGCGCTTCTCGATGCCTTGAGCGACGCGGACCCCGATGCCGCCGAGGCCGCCATGCGCGTGCATCTTTCGCAGATCGAGAAGACCTTGCCCATCCTGGCGCGCCGCTATCCGGATTTGTTCGAGCCGCCGGCACGCGTCTCCGAGTTGGCCCTGCCAGTGGGCTTGCCGCGCGCCACGGATGGCCGGCCGACGGGCGCCAAGCGCCCTCAGCGCCGCAACGACAAGCCGGCCGCCTTGATGCCTGCCAAGAGGACGCCCGCATAGGCGAGCCCCCCGATGAATGCGAGCAAGGCGAGCCTCGTCTCGCGCTGGAGATAGGGGAGGGCCGCCGTCACAGGTTCAAGCCAGGCGTCGGCGACGAGGATCGCCACGGCAAGCGCCGCCGAGGCCGCGATGACGACAGCGAGCGTCCTCCCGAGATTGCCATCGGGGCGCGAGATGCCGGCCCGATAGGCGAGGATGTAGAGGGCCAGGAAATTGATCCAGGCGCCGGCCGAGGTGGCAAGCGCGAGACCCGGCGCTCCAAAATGAGGGGCCAGCAGGAATTTCAACGGAACATTGGCAGCCACCGCGACGATCGCCACGATCATGGGTGTCATCGTGTCGCCCCGTCCCTGGAAGCACGAGACAGCGGAACGGATCAGGACCACCGCGGGCAGGCCGACCGCATAGGCTGCGAGCACCGCGCCCGCCGCCTGCGCGGCCTCGAGCTGGAACCGCCCATGCACGAACAGCGCCGCGACGACGAGGCCGGGGATCAGCGTGAAGGCGACCATGAAAGGGGCTGCGAGCATCAAGGTCCAGCCCATGGCGCGGTTCTGGGCGTGAATGGCGCCGGCGAGATCGCCTTTCGCCACGCGCCGGCTCACCTCCGAAAGCAGCACCGTCCCGGCCGCGATGCCGATCACGCCGATCGGCAGCTGGTAGAGCCTGTCCGCATTGTAGATCGACAGCATGGCACCCGGGCCGAGCAGCGAGGACAATCCGGTATCGGCGAGGATCGCGATCTGGAGCCCCGCCGTGCCGATGGTCGCCGGTCCGAGCCGGCGGAAGAAGCCCTTCAGCCGCTCGTCGAAGATCGGGCGGCGGGGCAGGGCGAGCGCGTCTGCCCGGCGCGCCGCGACCATCAGGACGACGAGCTGCAGCACTCCCGAGAGCGTGATGCCGAAGGCCGCCGCATGCGCGGCGCTCGGGAACAGGCAGGCGTGGCTGACGCAGGCGACGAGCGAGACGTTGAGACGGATCGGCGCCGCGGCGCCGACCCCGAAGTGGTGCAGTGCATTGAGGGTTGCCGTGTGCTGCGTCACCAGCGTGATCAGGAGGAGATAGGGGAAGGTGATGCGCGTCAGGGTCACCACGAGATCGAACTCCTCAGGGTGTTCGATCAAGCCGGGCGCGATCAGGC
>JBIOEK010000134.1:0-8787 GCA_044445925.1 Hyphomicrobiales bacterium | reverse complement strand
TCATGGTGTCGGTCGGCGTGACCTTGCCCTTCTCGATCTCGATCATGGTCTTCAGTGCGTCCGATGCACCTTGGTTCTTGGCCATGCCGGCGAGCATCTGGAGCCGAAGCAGCTGGTTCAGCCGGTCGGTCGAGCCCGGAAGCGTCGTGGCGATCGTCGTCGCGACCGATCTCGCGGCGGCCGGCGGCAATTGCCGCATGGCTGCCTGCTGTTGCGGCGTCGCGCCTCCCGGCGCGGCCGCCGGGGCGGAAGCGCCGGGCGAGACGCCGCCCGCAGGCCGCCAGCTCGGGTCGACATGCCCCTCATCGTCGTCGCCCTCGCCGCCGACCCATGGGATTCCCTGCGCGCGAGCCACATCGGCAACCGAGGGAGATTCCTCGCTGTCGTCTTCGGCTGCGCTTTCCCGTGTCCAAGGCTTGCCGTTGATGGCGACGGGCGGGTCGGGTGGAGCGCTCGACTCGGGCTGTGCTTGGGCAGGGGCGCTACGCAGTGGCGATGTGTCCGACCCGAGCGCCGGGTTGGGGGCGACGGGCTGGCCGTCGAGACCGATCCGCGCGTCCGGCGCGGAAGGCGTCATGACCGCGGCTTGCGGGGGAGACGCTCCAGGGCCGCCTTGTGGGGGCGCCGATGCAGCTTGTGCGAGCGATCCGAGGATCGCCCGCGTGTAGGCGAGACGTCTGTCCCAATCGGCTGCGCCTTGCGGATTGGACTTGGTGTAGCCCTTGGGTGACCAATACCCAAGCGCCGCGGCGTTTGCTTCTTCGGGCGACGCGGCGGAATTCAGCGCCGACACCACGCCCGTATATTCCGGCTTGTTCTGAAGCTCGTATTTGGCGAAGGCGAGCCCTGTCTGCGGGTCGCTCGGGTCGAGCTTGTTCGCCGTGTAGAAATTTCGGAAGTCGACGGCGCGCGACCCGTTCCACTGTCCGATATTCACGGCGTTCGATCCGTCTCGGCCGTCGCCTTTCGCGGTCGCCGAAGGATTATAGCCGCTTTCGGCTTGGAACCCGGCCGCAAGAGCCGCCGCGCCAAGCGGATTGCCGACAACGCCATTTTGCTGAAAATATTGAGCCGTCCTGGGCGCAAGCGGGCTGATGCCGAGCGCCGCCGCCGCTCCATCGCTCGCCTGCGGACCCGCCGGCGTGGGAGGAGCTGGAGCCGGGGGAGCCATGGGGTTCGATCCCTGCGGCGCGAGCGATGCCGAAAGGCCTCCTTGCGCCTGCAGGACCGCGGCGGGAGACGCGCCGGGCGGGCTTGCCCAGTTGCCCAACATCCCGCCCAAACCGGCATTCAGCAAGTCGTTCGATTGCTTCTGCTGCCAAAACTGCTGAATACCTTGCGCTGTTTGAATATCGCCATGCGTATAAGCCAGTTGGGCGGCCCCGTCATAGTCGCCGGCAGCCATCTTCGAGCCGACGGCCTGCTTATATTGCTGCTCATAGCCGTTCTGCAGCGAAGCGCCGAGATTCTTGATGCCCGCATTCAGTCCAGCGAAGCCATCGGTCAGCGAATAATAGGGCATTTGGGCTCTCTATCCGTTCCGGTTACATGCTCGACACGGCAGGTCGAATGCCCCCGGCGGTATCGTAGTTCTGCGGGTATTCGGCTTGCTGGAATCCTTAGCCACCCCCGCCGAGACTCGATGCGGCGTTCTTGATCGAGCTTCCGAATTGGCCGAGAAGGCTGCCGCCGAGCGTCGCGCCGCCCCCGGTCCCGAGGGAAGCGATGTTCAACAGGCCGCCGAGCCCTTGCATGCCGGCATTGAGCAAGGTCTGGTTGGCCTGCTGCCCGGCGAGATCGCCTTGGTTGATCGCGCCGAGTTGCTGCGCCGTCGTGGCGTTGTCGAGGTTGAGGAATTGCTGCGTTCCGTTTCCATAGACGTTCGAAGTATTGATGCCCTGCTGGTTTTGCAGATTGGCGAGCTGCGTGCCCTGGCCGGTGTAGAGCCCGGCGCTCTGCGTCCCATAGTTCGAGGCCAGATTGCCGATCTGGTTGCCCTGCCCGACGAGCAGGCCTGAAAGCGTATTCCCGCCATTGACCGCGTTCGCCGCCTGCTGGGTCGCCGCATTGGATTGAAGGTTGGCGGATTGCGCCCCCGTTTGCGCCGAGAGATTGCCGAGATTGGTGCCGGTCTGCTGCGCGATATTGCCGAGATTATTCGCGGCCTGCGTCCCATATTGCGCGAGAGCCTGCCCCTGGTTCGCCTGGCTATTGGCGATATTGGTGGTGTTCGCCGCGGTCTGGCCGGCGGCGCTCAGGCCCGCTTGTCCGACGCCTGACAGGTTCGACAGCCATTGCTGCCAATTCTGGTTTGCCAGATCGTCGCCGCGGCTTTGCAGGGCGGCGAGCGTGTTGCCCGAGGCTTCCGATCCGGTCGCAGCGGCGTTGCGCTTCACGGCGTCGAGCGCCTGGTCGAGCTGATATTGGTATCCCGGGCCCGATTGGAATTCCGCTTGGGCGGCGGCATTGCCGGCAGCGCCGTTCAGGCCGAGCGCGCCAGCGAGCGTGCCCTGAGCGCCCTGGCCTGCCTGCACATAGGGATTGAACAATGCGGTGTTGCCGGCGAGCGTCCCTTGCTGGTTGCCATATCCGGAATTGAGATTGCCCTGCGCACCGGCAAGGCCCGATTGGATAGCGTTCGAGGCCTGATCGGCGCCGCTGCGCATATATCCCGCGCCGGTATCCGCCCCTCCCAGCAAGGATTGCAGGCTCTGGCCCAAGCCCTGATTGATCCACTGCGAGGCGCCCTGATAGCCCTGCTGCGAAGCGTCTTCCGCCGCATTATATCCCTGGCTGACCGCGCCGGTCGCGCTGTTGTAGCCTTGCAGCAGCGCCTGCAGGCCCCCTTGCGTGCCGGCCTGGACCGAGTTCTGGGCGTTCCGGGAGCCTTGTTGCAGCGCGTTGGTCTGCAGCCCCATGCCGCGCCAGATATCGCTCTGGCCGCCGGCCTCGTTCTGTTGGGCGAGGTTGGCCTGCTGGATCGCCGCATTGCGTGCGGCCGAGCCCGAGAAAATGCTTGCCATGGAATTATCCTGCGCTGACGGTAAGGATGCCTGCATTCGACCACACCTCGCCGGCGACATGCGGGTTCGCGGTCGGCAGGGCGCTTGCATTCAAGGGGACGAAGGCTGAGACCAGACGCGTGAGATATTGGTTGAGCCTTGCCTCGTATTCGATCTGCTGCAGCGTCGGCTTTCCGTGCTCGTCGAAGCGTCGGATCGAAGGCGGAAGGAGCTTCGGCGGCTGCTCGGTGAAAGGCGCGGTCGAGCTGCTCATGGCGCCCCCAGCAAGAGCACGTCGCAGCGCCCGCCCCTGAAGGTCGAGTAGACGGGCGAGGATGAGTCGAGGCGAAAGCGGATGCCGTGCTGCGTCGCGATGCCGCCGATGCGATTCGCCCGGATCATCTTGTTGAAATAGCCTTGCTGGCCGAGGTCGCGGCGCAGCACCGGCGTCGACCAGGTGCCTCCGCCGTCGATCGAGGACGACACCGCGACCGAGGGGTTCATGCCGTCCGGCGTTCCCCCGATCGTCCCTTGCCCGCTGGTGAAATCGAAATAGGCGGCGGTGCAGCGGATGCGGCTTGGATATTGCTTGACGGGCCCCGATTCGAGTCTTGCCGTGAAGGACGTTCCGGCCTCGTCGAATTCGGCGGCCGAGACCTGCAGGATCTTCGTCGTCTGCGTGTCGCCGTAATACCAGTTTCCGTTGAAATAGACCGAGCGCGAGGCGCGCCAATTCGTGAGGTTGGCGCTTTGCCGCTCGTTCCAATAGCCGGTCGCGGCGTTGAGCTCCCAGGTGAAGCTCGGACCTTTGACGACCACGGTCGGCCGGCCGCCGATCACATGGCAGCTCATCTCGACCTGCGTCTTGTCGGTCTCCCCGACCAGGGCGCGCTCGACATCCTTGTTCGAGACCGTTTGCGCCGTGACCCCGTTCAAGGTCTTCACGGTGTTGTCGGTCGCCACGAAATACTGGCCGAGCCCCCATCCGGGCTCGAAGCCGGTAATCGCGGTGAGGCCGGCAAGCCCTACCGGGATGATGGTGGTGCGCGACAGGGGAAAGGGCGAGGTCGCCGCATTGGTGTAGACCGTGCAGGCTTTCTTGCCCCAGGCGAAGAATTGCTCGGCCCAGGTCGTGCCGCGCACCAGTCCTCCCGATTGGTCGGCCGTGGTGAAGGACAGTGCGTTTTGCGTATGGTCGGAGTCGCTCACCCAGATATCGTTGACGCCGGATGCGAAGATGCGCCCATCCCCGATCGTGAACAGGAAATAGCCGTCGAGGAAGCTGACCGAGTTTGGCTGTGGCAGGCTGACATCGGGATAGCTCGAGACCGTCGTGGATGAGACCGAGAACGCCCCGGTTTCGGTGACGCAGGCCACATCGGGAGTAGGCGAGCGGTTGTTCTTGGCAAAGGTCACGGCCAGCGTGCCGTTGAGCGAGCCGGCGAGCGCCGTGACCACGCCTCCCGTCGTGACGGTGAGCGCCGTGGCCTGGCGCGCGTCATAGAGCGTGCCGTTCACGTCGATCGAGCCGCGCGGCCCGCCTATGAGCGTATCCGTGAACACGACGAGGCCCGGCACGAGCCGCCACTGCACGATATCGCCGTCGATCTCGCAATAGCGGTTGAGGAGGCGCCCCAACCCTTCGCCGGGCTCGGCTCCCGGCTGCGATGAGCGGGGAAAGGGGATGTCGACCATGGCGGCCTCCTCAGAGCCTGTTTGGGAATTCGAGCGGGCTGCGCCGGAGCCGATTTTGGCTGCTCCGGCAGGAGCCGATCGAAGGGCGTATCGACATACGCACAAGATCGGCGACGCACCGGGCGGCCAAAAGCGGCCCGGCCCGAAGGGTTGCGAGGCGAACGCCGCCTGATGCGTAGAAGAGCTCGCCGATAGGGAGGGCTATCGGCTTCGCCCTTCTCCTGTCATGCGTCAGTTCGCCTCGCAACGCAGCCTCGCTCCAATTCCCAAACAGGCTCTCAGAAGAAGGACACTTGCTGCGGGCCGTAGCTGACGAGATCGGCCGTGATGCGCTTCAGGTTGGCGTCGATCTGGGCTTGCGGAGGCAGGGCGCCTTGGCCAGGCGGTGTGGCATCGCCGAAATCCGGCTGCAGCGCGAGCGCAAGGGCGTTCGCGAGCTCGTGCGCGATCCCTGCCGGCGTCGTGTCGAGATCGGCGACATAGAGAACGCCGCGCCCCTGAAGGTTCGAGGCGACGACGTCGAGCCGGTCGAGCGCGAGCGCGAGATCCTCCGCGCTCGCCGGATTGTCGACGCTCGCGGCGCCGATCCTCGACAGCGCTTGCGTCGCGATCCAGCTCGAGTTGCGGGTCGGCGTGACCGGGAAGGCCATCTGGCTTACGTCGCCTTGGCGGCCTCGGCCGCCGCCTTCTTCGAGGCTTCGATCTCGGCGAGCTGCTTCGTCTTGTCGTTGAAGCCCGCGAGCCAATGGGTCGCGTCGGGCTTGCCGCGATAGGCGTGCGGCAGGTTTCGATCCCTGCCTGCGGCGGCGGCATCGGCGCCGCGTCCATAGGCCTTGTTCGGCTCGCTGTCGCCCTTCTCGGTCACCTCGAAGAAGGGGTTGGCCTCCGCCATGCGGATCAGCGTCGCATGCCTGAGCTCGTCGACCTCGACGGGCTCCTTGTGCTCGAAGTCGATGCCGTGGAAGGCCACATAGGGCGCGGCCTTCTCGCGGTCGTAATAGGTGATCTTGGTCACTCTGGTCCTCCTCGATGTTAGGGGAAAAGGGCGTCGCTCAGGCGTCGCGTCGCCGCTTCGCTCAGGCGTCGATGAAGCCGAACAGGAAGCAAATGAGGGTACCCGCCTGGGCGGTCGCCGCCGCTGCATGCACGGTCAGGATGATGTCGGTGTCGGCCGGATATCTGTAGCCGAGCGTGCCCGCCGGCAGTGTCACATTGCTTTCGCTCTCGGCCGATTGCGCGATGCTTGACGCGGCTGCGAGCCGCTGCGGGCTCGACTGGTCGCCGAGGTCGAGCGTCAGCGTCGGCGAGCCGCCCGCGTCCATCTTGGTCGCGTCGATGTGACAGCCGACAAGGGTAAAGCCCTTCGGCACGGTGAACAGCGCAACCGTGTCGTTGACGCTACCGACATCGGCCGCCGTGATGGCTGTGCCGAGCGGGGGGCCATAGACCTTCATGATGCGCTGCGCGCCGTGCCACGGAACCGTGTAGGGCGCGGAAATCGGGTAGGCGATCCTGGCGGTGGCCATGATGTGGTTTCCTTTCTTGAAGAGGGGTGATGATGGGAGCCGACGCTCGAGCGCGCTCCTTCTCCCGCTTGCGGGAGAAGGTGCCCCCGACCCCCGGCTTCGATATTTGTTGCCGCCGATGCTTGTCTTGGAAACCGGGGGGTGGGGGCGGATGAGGGAGGGTTCCGCTCGGTATCAACGCCCTCATCCGCCTCGACCACATTAGCGGCACGAGTTCGTCTCGGAGCGGTGAGGGGTGGTCTCGGCACCTTCTCCCGCAAGCGGGAGAAGGAAGGGCGCGTTCATCTCAAGCGATTTGATGATCGGTCTTACGTCGATGCGCTACCGGCTACGCGTCGGGCACCGAGGCGACGAAGCCCGTGACCATTCCCCAATCCTTGAGGGTGCCGATGGCGCCGACATTGCTGGCCTTGTCCTTCGCCACCTTGCCGACGCCGTATTGCATCTCGATGCCGATGCCGTCGAGGAACTGGTAATCGGTCTCGTCGCGGCGCTTGGTCTGCGGCAGCTGGCCGATCGCATAGGCGAGCGCCGATTGCCCGCACATGAACACCGGGCCCACATCGATGCCCGAGGCGCCGGTCCCGGAAAGCGGTCCGATCGGCGCGGCGATCGTGCCGCCGATGCCGATGATGAAGCGCTGGTCGATCTCGGGGATCTCGCGATACACGATGCCGTCCTTCAGGAGGTGAGCGCCGGTGAAGATCGGATTCGTCTTCGTCGGATCGACGCTTTCACGTGCCCTCGCCTGCAGGTTGGCGTTCTGCATCTCGCTGTCGACCGAGAGGTCGCGGAAAGCTCTCGAGCCCATGAAGCAGACATAGATTTCTTGATCGCCGTTGTCCTCGATCTGGTAGGGCCTGATCGCCGGCCAGTTGGCCATGTTGGTGGTCTGCATGGCCTGGCGCTTGAGCAGGCGCCCGATCGCCGCCGACATCTTGTCGTTCGACGCCTGGATATTGGCGAGCGAGGACGCGACATTGCCGGCGACGGTGTTCGAGACGAGATGGCCGAACACCACCCGGTCGTTATTGGCGGTGAGCCACAAATTGCGCTGCGCCGCGCTCGCCTGGCCCCAGCGCAGCCCGTTGACGCGGGCATTCTGCGTCGTCGCGCCCGCCGGGTCGACGCCGTAATTCGCAGGGATCGCCGCGGTCGGGATCGAGAGCAGCGCGTCGACCATGTCATCGCGGCGCCAGCGCTTGGTCCAGGAGGTGAGCGCCGGCGTGCCGTATTCGCGGATATTGATCGCCGCTGCCTTCTTGTTCTGCTTGTTGAACAAGACGGCATGGCGTGCCCAATCCGCCCACATCGGGAAGCCGTAATTGTCGAGCTGCTCCTCGGAGCCGGCGAGCTGCCCCGTAGCCTTGCCGTCGCCGCGCAGCTGGTCGAGCAGCGGGATATTGACCTGCTTGCCATTGGCCTCGAGGTCGATGACGCGCTGGATGATGTTGTTCGTTCCGGTGCCCGTATAGGCATCGAAGCGGGATTCGCGAAGAAACGACCAGATCGCCTTCTTGCGGAACTTGATCAGCTCTTCATTGACGTTGTTGACGGTGACGGCCATCTGGATTTTCCCTTCGAGTTGAACGTGTTGCGACCTTTGCAGAACTCGCCGAGCGCTCCCGCTTCGTCATGGCCGGGCGTGGCCCGGCCATCCACGCCTTGGACAGGCGAAGAGGAAAGGCGTGGATTGCCGCAACAAGTGCGGCCATGACGGCGGAAGGCTTATTCGGGACGCGCCGACTTTCGGCTCGTCGCCCAGTTGACAAGCTCCTGATCGGTCTCATCGTGCCTGACGGCGGCGGAGCCGGCGCCCGAGCCCGAGCGGTTGACCGAAGGGAGCATTGCGGTTCCTAGTGCCGAGGCCCTGGCGGTTGGCTGCGGCTGCCCCTGACGGGCAGCGGCTCCGGGGCGGGCCGCCTCGATGGCGCGCCCCAGGAATTCGGGATCGGCGAGGGCTTCCGCCAGGAGGCGCTCGCGATAGGCTTTCGGGTCGCCGCCGACCTCGGCGAGGAAGTCCTTCTGGCGCAGCCAATCGACCGCGGCGAGGAAGGGGTTCGGCGCGCCCATGACGCGTCCGCATTCGGCGGGGTCCATTTGCGGCATCGCCCTGTCGAATTCGGTTTGCGCCCGTTCGACGAGATCGGCGCTATGCATGGCGGCGGCCGCCGCCTTGTTGTTATGGGCGATCGCCATCTGCAGCTGCCGCAGCACCGGGCTCACCTGCTGGTTCAGCCTGGAATCCAGCAAGGCCGCCGCATTGCTGGTGACGAAGCCCTTGGGGTCGAGGAAGGGGTCCGGCTCTTCCGCGGGCCTGCGGGCTCTTTCGAAAGCCTCGAGCCTGCGCCTCAGTTCCTGCTTCTCCTCTCTCTCGGCGAGGTAGGTCGCAAGCGGAACCTGATGCAGGGTTGGCTGGGGCTGCTGTTCAGCTACCTGCGCTTGCTGCCTCGCCTCCCTTTGTCCGCCGGCAGCTTCCGGCCTTTCGGGGTTTGGGCGGGCGAGGCCCGCAGCCCCAGCCCACGCCAGCGGGTAAGGCATGCGGAGATCCGACCGGGCGAGCG
>JBIOEK010000133.1:0-8791 GCA_044445925.1 Hyphomicrobiales bacterium | reverse complement strand
TTATTGCACATTATGGAAAGGAGATATTGAAATTGAAGACGCATTCCGCCGGCCGACCTTCGGTTCTTCCGTTTTTTACCAGGACCCGTTCGCGGCGCTCGATTGGCTGAAGAAGGCTTTCGGCTTCGAGCGCAGCATGGTGATCACCGATGCCGATGGGCGGCTTGGTCATTCGGAGATGAAATTCGGCGACGGCTACATCATGATCGGCCGCGAATGGGCCGAACACGCGGCAAGCCCGGCTTCGCTCGGCGGCAAGAACACGCAAGGCATCCATGTGCAATTGCCGGACGGCATCGACGCCCATTGCGCCCGGGCGCGAGCGGCAGGCGCGGTGATCTTGCGCGAGCCGCAAGACCAATTCTATGGCGACCGGGTCTATTCGGCGAAGGATCCGGAAGGCCATGTCTGGAGCTTCGGCCAGACGGTGAGGCAGGTGACGCGCGAAGAGGCCGAGCAGGCGAGCGGGCTGAAGATCGAGGGCTGGGCTTGACGCCAGGTCCGGGCCTCGACTGGACGCTCGCGGCGCTTGCCGACCCGCATCGGCGCCGCGTCGTCGATCTGCTGCGGGAGGGTCCGCGCCGGGCAAGCGAGATCGCGAGCCTCGCGGAGTTGAGCCCGCCCGCCATGAGCCGCCATCTGCGCATCCTGCGCCTGAGCGGCCTCGTCGAGGAGAGCCATCCCGATTTCGACGCGCGCTTGCGCATCTACCGGCTGCGGCCCGCGCCGATGCGCGAGCTGCGCGCCTGGCTCGAGGAGACCGAGCGGCTCTGGGCCGAGCAGCTCACTTCCTTCAAGGCGCATATCGAGAGCAGGCGATGAGCTCGCGCGTGCTCGTCTCGCTGCGCGTCGCCGCGACGCCGGAGCGCGCCTTCGCGGTCTTCACCCGCGACATCCATCTGTGGTGGCGGCATAATGACCTCTTCCGCTTCACGCCGCGCTCACCGGGCTTGCTCGCCTTCGAGCCGCGACAAGGCGGGCGCTTCACCGAGACGCTCGCCAACGGCAAGGTCTTCGAGATCGGCAAGATCACCGCCTGGGAGCCCGCGATCAGGCTCGCCTTCACCTGGCGCCAGTCGAGCTTCAGCGAGGAGCAGATGACGCAAGTCGAGATCCGCTTCGAGCCGGAGGGCGAAGAGACGCGGATCACGGTCGAGCATCTCGGATGGGACAGCGTGCCGCAGGAGCATGTCGCCAGGCACGGCTTCCCGGATGGGGTGTTCCTGCGCCGTCATGGCAAATGGTGGCAGGCCTTGCTCGCGAGCTATCGCGGCCGCTCGGCTGACGGCGGCCAAAGGGCAAAGGCCAAAGGTCTGCTATGCGGACAAACTGGACTGGAACGGGTCGTCTTCAATATCGGTGAGTTTGCCTTGGCACCTTGCCAGCCCCGCAGCCGATGATTTTGGCCAAGGAGGAGCCTCACGATGGCCATCACCATTACCGCCTTTGAACGGTCACCCGATGGCGGCAAGGGACTGGCGCGTGATACGCGCGTTCGCTGGGCGCTTGAGGAAGTGGGCCAACCCTACGAGGTTCGCCTTGTTTCGTTCCGTGCGATGAAGGAACCCGCGCATCGGGCGCTTCATCCTTTCGGCCAGATTCCGACCTATGAGGAAGGCGATCTCGGCCTATTCGAGACAGGGGCGATCGTGTTCCATATCGCCGAGCGCCATGCGGGCCTCCTGTCGGACGATGCCAATGCCCGGGCGCGCGCGATCACAT
The DNA here is from genome assembly GCA_044445925.1 of Hyphomicrobiales bacterium. Lineage (GTDB taxonomy): Bacteria > Pseudomonadota > Alphaproteobacteria > Rhizobiales > Beijerinckiaceae > GAS188. The sequence goes on along the minus strand of JBIOEK010000133.1, from coordinate 7,069 downwards.
GGATGTTTGCCGCGCTCAACACGGTGGAGCCGCCGATCCTTGAACGCGAAACCGCCAGGCTCCTGGAGGGCGACAAGAGCTGGTATGAGGAGCGCCTGCCTCTTGTCGAGGATCGCGTCCGCGACCGGCTGGACCAACTTTCCGGTCGCCTGGGCGATGCCGACTGGCTCGATGGTGCGTTCAGCGCGGGCGACCTGATGATGGTGTCGGTGCTGCTCAGGTTGAAATCATCGGGCATTCTGGACGAATATCCGAACTTGGCTGCCTATGTCGCCCGCGGCGAAGCGCGGCCCGCCTACAAGCGGGCTTTCGACGCTCAATTGGCGGTTTACACCGGCAAGCCACCGACCGGCTGATCTGCGTTGAGCCGCTTGTTATTTTTTGGTGAGGTTGCAGTGCGTAGCGCCGCCGAGTCTTGGAGCTTTGGCGAAGCAACCGCTTTTGAGGCAGGCGCTGAATTTATGTTCGCAGACTTCGCCGCCTCCATTGGCGCTGCGGCTGAAGCAGATTGCGTCCGGGACTTGCCCATCCGCTCCCCGGCACCATATGCCGAGATCCAGAGGCGAAAGGAGATGCCATGCAAGCCCAACCCTATCTGTTCTTCGACGGAAGCTGCGAGGAGGCGTTGGAATTCTACAGGCAAAAGCTCGGCGCCAAGGTCGAGATGATGATGCGCTTCAAGGATGCGCCGGAGACCGCGAAACCCGCCATGGCTCCGCCTGGCACCGAGAACAAGGTGATGCATGCGAGCTTCCGCATCGGCGACACGATGCTCTTTGCCTCGGACGGTCGCTGCCAGGGAAAACCGAGCTTCCAGGGCTTCGCGCTTTCGCTCAACGCGGCGAACGAAGCGGAGGCCGACCGCCTCTCCACGGCGCTGGCCGATGGCGGGCAGGTACAGATGCCGATGGCCAAGACCTTCTTCTCGCCCCGCTTCGGCATGGTGGCCGACCGCTTCGGGGTCGGATGGATGGTCATCGTCATGCATTGAGGGCCTTCGGCCAAAGGCAACGCCCGAGAATTCCGAAATGGCGATCGTAGATTGCGTCGGTCGACCATGGGGCGCCTCAGCCTCACGGCCGACGACCCTGGCGCCGGATGCCTGAAGACTGGCGCGGATTGCCGAAGCGGCGATCCCTCACCTTCGGGAGCGAAAAAAACTTGATCGGCCTGTCGATCCTGTCTGCGTCCGTTCGTCGTCACAGCAGAGCGGGGGTTGGCGCCCGGCCGAGGCTGATCGCAAGCCCCGCTCCGAAACCGAATGGAGATATGACGATGCGATTCATGATGCTGATGATCCCCAAGGGATATGAGAAGGCCGTTCCCGGCACGATGCCCGACGCCAAGGCCGTCAAGGCGATGATGAAATACAACGAAGAGCTGCAAAAGGCCGGCGTGCTCCTCGGCCTCGATGGCCTGCACCCACCTTCGATGGGTGCCCGCGTTTCGTTTTCCGCAGGCAAGCCCTTGCTGACCGACGGGCCCTTCACGGAGACCAAGGAAGTGCTTGGCGGCTATTGGATGATCCAGGTGAAGTCGAAGGACGAGGCGGTCGAATGGGCCAAGCGCTGCCCTGCCGGAGACAATGAAATCATCGAGATTCGTCAGGTGCAGGAGATGTCGGATTTCCCCGACGATGTGCGCAAGGCAGCAGCCGGGCTCCCCGACATGCAGGCGCGGTCCGGCGATCGCGGCTGAGCGCAAGGCGAGAAGCTCCGACGCGCCTCGTTCCGGCGCGAGACTCGGATCGGCCGGGGTCCCACCGGATCAGGCGGCGAAGCGCTTGGGGTCGACGCGCTCCACGATGGCTGCGGCCTCGCCCGGATCGCGGCCGCTGACGAGATCGGCGACGATTTGCCCTTGCGCGGGCGAGGTTTGGATACCGTATCCGCCCTGTCCCACGCTCCAGAAGAAACCTTCGACGGCCCCGTCCCAGCCGATCGCCAGGCTGCGGTCGGGCGTGAAGCTGCGCAAGCCCGCCCAGCTATGCTCGACGCGCCTGACCTCGATGTCGAGCGCCTGCTGCATGCGATCGACCGCGATGGCGATATCGAGCTCGTCGGGCCTGACGTCATGAGGCGGCATGTCGGTCTCCTCAGCGGGCGAGACGAGAAGCTTCGTCCTCGCTTCGGGCTTCGCATACCAGCTGGTGACGGCATCGCTGACGGCGGGCCAGCCCGCGACGTCCCAAGGCGCGGGATCGATGATGAGCGCGGTTCGCCTTTTCGGCTGCAGTCCGAGCGGGGCCACGCCGGCGCAGGCGGCCACCTCATCGCCCCAGGCTCCCGCCGCATCGACGACCACGGGGGCGTTGAAGATCGCGCCGCCCTTGACCTCGACCTCCCAGCTGCCGCCCTTCCGCTCGATGCGTCCGGCACGGCTGCGCAAGGCGAGCACGCCGCCGCGCACCCGCAGCTGGCGCAAAAACCCCTGCAACAGGGCCGCCACATCCATCTCGAAAGCATCTTCCTCGATCGCCGCGCCCATAGCGTAATTCGGCTTGAGGGCGGGGATCATCGTCTTGAGCTCGGCCGGTGCGACCTCGCGCAAGCTACGGCTCTCCCCCAGCATCTTGGCGAAATCCGCCTCCTGCCCTTTGGCCGCGAGCGTCAGCACCGGACGCTTGCGCATGAGCGGCACCTCGGCAAAGCCTTCCGGCGGCCTCTCGAAGAAGGCTCGCGAAAGCGCGCTCATGCCCCGCACATCGGGCGGGCCGTAATTGAGGATCCACAGCGCGGTCGAGCGCCCGGTCGTGTGATAGCCGGCGACGTCCTCGGCCTCGACGAGCGCCACGCGCCGATCGGCCGAAAGATGCGCGGCGGCCGTCGCCCCGGCGATGCCGGCGCCGATGACCACAATGTCGAAAGCGTATTTATCCATGGTGAAAAATCGTCCTCGGTGCCGCCGCGATCGAAGCTTTTTCTCTTAACAGCTTGCGCGCCCTGGCGCGCTCCATACCGGCACGATATGCCGGGATAGGGCTTGCATTCTATCGAACCACGGATTATAATTCATAGTACCATAGGCAGCCGATGCGGGTTTTCAAGATCAAGTCGTTCATGCGCTTTGCGCGGCGGGCAAGGATCAGGGACGCCGATCTTTTGGAGGCCATTGACCGGGCCGGGCGCGGGCTTGTCGACGCGGATCTTGGCGGCGGGCTGATCAAACAGCGCATCGCTCGACCCGGGCAGGGCCGGTCAGGCGGGTTTCGCACGGTGATCGCCTATCAGGCCCGCAACCGCGCCGTGTTCCTCTACGGCTTCGCCAAGAGCGAGCGCGACAACATCGACGATAACGAACTCGACGCCCTGTGTAAGATCGCGGCGGTCTGGTTCAAGGCCAATACGGCCGCACTGGCGAAGCAGGTTTCAGAGGGGTTGGCGGAGGAGGTGAAGGCATGAACAAGGCACAGAAAGAGCCCTCGCGGCTCAGCAGGGCCATCCTTGAGATGGCCGGGGATATGCGGAAGGGTGGGCTCCTGGACGCGGCTGGCCATGCGAAGATCGTCAGCAAGATCACCAAACGCGAGCTTGGCCGCACCGAGGCCACGACCGTCGCGCCGGTCACGGCCGACGACGTGAAGGCGATTCGAGAGCGAGCGAACATGAGCCAGGCCGTCCTGGCTCACTATCTCAACGTCACAGTCGGCTACGTCTCGCAGCTGGAGCGAGGCGTTAAACGACCGACCGGCCCGGCGCTCGCCCTGCTCAATGTGATCCGCCGCAAGGGCATCGAGGCGATCCTTTAACCGGGATTTCCGGCCATCCCTGCCCGCGAAGGCACGGCTCGGCCGGAAGGGCAAATCTGTTCCTTCGAGGTGACGGCTGGCGCATGATCTGATCCGATTCGCGCCAAAGCGAAGAGATAGGAATCCGTGACCATCCAAGCCAGACAGATCTCGCCCTAAGATGCCGCTGCGCGACATCGCCATCACCGTGGCCATCTGCCTCATCTGGGGCCTGAACGCCACCATCAGCAAGGTCGTTGTCTCAGGCATGGGGATACCGCCGCTGTTTTACGGCGCGCTGCGTTGCTTCGTCATCATGGTCGCCGTCTTCCCCTGGCTCTACCCCATGCCGAAGCCGAGATTTCGTCTCGTCGCCGCATCGTTTCTGATCGGGGGAGGCAGCTTCGCTTTGTACTATGTCGGGCTTCTGGATGCGACGGCATCGAGCGCCGCCATCGTCAGCCAAGTCGGCCTGCCGATCACCACCTTGCTGTCGGTCGTGATGCTCGGCGAGACGATACGCTGGCGGCGCGCGCTCGGCATGGCGCTCGCCCTCGGGGGAACATTGCTGGTGATCTGGGACCCCGCGGGCCTGAACCTGTCGAGTGGCCTGCTGGTGATCGTCCTCTCATCGGCTGCCGGCTCGCTCGGCGCCATCCTGATGAAGCAGATCGAAGGCGTGCGACCCTTGCAGTTTCAGGCCTGGGCGGGGCTCAGTGCCGTCTTTCCGCTGGCCCTCGCCTCGGCTCTCCTGGAAACCGGGCAGGTCAGCAAGACCATGGACGGCGGATGGGCCCTGATCGGCTGCATCGCGTTTTCCGGATTGATCGTCTCGGTCATCGCCCACACCGCCTATTACTGGCTGATCAACCGGTACGAGGCCAACCTTATCGCCCCCCTCATCCTGATGTCGCCGATCTTCACCATCGGCTTCGGCGTCGCTCTCCTCGGCGATCGGCTCGACACGCGCATGATCGTCGGCGCAGTGATCACGCTAATCGGCGTTTTCATCATCGCGCTGAGGCCGAACCGCGTCATGCCGCGCGCCTTGCTCATCCGCGAACGCAGCTAGCGCGGATCAGGCCAAAGGTCATGCCTTAGCCTGCCCATCGGTTGGGACGCCCTCTTCGCCCTCCTCGTACCATTCTTCCTCTTCCTGCTCCGCGGAAATGACCTTGAAGACCTGATCGAGGCTTTCGCATTCGTAGCGCCTGATGAGCTCGGCCGGCGCACCGATCTCGGCGACGTGCCCGTAGCTCATGATCACCACGAAATCGCACATCTCCTCGACCTCGAACATGTTGTGGGAGGATAGGAGGATCGAGGCGTTGCAGCGGCGCTGATAGTTATACAAGGAAGCGCGCACCCATTCGGCGCGCTCGGGGTCGAGCGAGGCGGTCGGCTCGTCGAGCACCAGGACCTCAGGGTCGTTCAGCAACGCCTTGGCGACCGAGACCCGTGTCTTCTGGCCGGATGAGAGCTGGCCGGTCATCTTGTCGAGCACATTGCCGAGATCGAACTCATCGACGAGCTGCTCGATGCGGCCCTTTAGCCCGGTCACGCCATAGAGCCTTCCGAAGATGGTGAGGTTCTCGCGCACGGTGAGCTTCGCCGGCATCGCCACATAGGGGCTTTCGAAGTTCATCCGCCCGAGAGCCTTGTAACGGTCGCGCGCCATGTCGTGGCCGAGCACGGTGGCGCTGCCCGAGGTCGGGATCACGAGCCCCATGATCATGGCGATGGTGGTCGTCTTACCGGCGCCATTGCCGCCGAGGAGGCCGACGGTTGCGCCACGCGGAACGCTGAAGCTGACGTCGTTCACGGCGAAGTTCGAACCGTATTTCTTGCTCAGATTCTGGACGACGATCGTGGGGGGCGGCTCGGGCAGCTCGACGAGCGGCGGAGCGATCGCGACCGGGACGAGGTTTCCTTTGTTTTCCCATCCGGAAACCCGAGAGAGAGGGCTCGCGCCGCTGTCCTCGTCCTGAGGGAATTTCTCGATGTGGTCCATGGTGTTTGGGTCCTGTGGTCGAGTTGAGGCGGCGCGCGGCTTTTTGCCGTCACTCGCCCATGGTGAGAATCGCGCCGTTGTGGCGGGCACTGCGCATCAGCATGAGGAAGGCCGCAAAGCCGAGGCCGAGATAGACGAGATTGAGCGCGAGGCTTTCGAGCATCAGATCAGCGCGAAAGGTATGGTCGAGGAGAATGCCTCTGAGACCTTCGAACACATAGGTCGGAGGAAGGGCCCAGGCGACCGGCTGCAGCCACACCGGCAGGATGGTCACCGGATAGTAGACGCAGGAGAGCGGCAAGAGCACGATCATGATCGAATAGGCGAGGCTCTCCGCGCCCAGCCCGTTGCGCAGCACGACGCCGGAGACCACGAGCCCGAGCGCCCAGCCCGTGAGCACGAGATTGGCGAAGAACGCCGCCACCCCGAAGCCGAGGCCGAAGATGTTGAAGCCGAAGAGGACCGCGGCGAGGATGGTCACGGGTATGGTGCCGATCACCAGCCGCACGAAGCTCATCAGCATCAGCGAGACGGCGAGCTCCGCCGGCCGCAAGGGGCTCATCATCAGATTGGCGATATTGCGCGACCAGATCTCCTCGAGGAACGAAAAGGTGAAGCCGAGCTGGCCGCGAAACAGAATGTCCCAGAGCAGCACCGCTCCGAGCAGAAGCCCGGCCGTATTTGCGGCGCTCGATTTGTCCTCGGACAGATAGATTTGCAGGAAGCCCCAGACGATCATGGTCATGGCAGGCCAGTAGAGGGCCTCCAGAAGCCTCGGCCATGACGCGCGAAGCAGGTACCAGTAGCGCAGCGTCATGGCGGCGACGCGATCGAGCGACTTGCCCATAATATCAATCCTTTTGCTTGCCGACCGCAGGTGAGAGAGAAGAGGGAGGAGCCTCTCGGCTCCCCCTTATCCGGTGATGTCGCGTCGGATCGGGCGACGCTTGCCCGTCTTGGGCGGGAAGGAAGCGACGACCTCCGCCTTCACCTGCACGGGATGCTCCATGCTCAGGGACATCAAGGCCTCGAGATGGGGGATCGCTTCGCGCAGGCGCTTCTCCGTGACGCCCTCGCCGAGCACGAAGGTGGTCTCGATGAGGTCACCGGCTTTCTGCACGAGCTCGAACTGAGCCAGATGCAGGTCGCTGTCGAACATCCAGCGATAGGTGATGTCGAGCACGCTTCCGGCCGGCACCTTGCGGCCCTCGAGATTGATGAAGGCGTCGTTCATGCGCCCATCGATGCTGGCGATCTGCGACCACTGCACCTCGCAGGGCTCGGGATTTGCCGGCTGGGTCACATAGTCGCCCTGCACATATCTGATGAAG
>JBIOEK010000132.1:0-8800 GCA_044445925.1 Hyphomicrobiales bacterium | reverse complement strand
GCCTTGACCTCGGAACGCTCGAACCATTCGGAAAGGTAGTCGTCGGCGCTCATCGTCATCAGGTCGATGAGCCGGAACAGCTTTCCGCCGACCCGCCTGTATTTCCACAGGAACTTTGCCGTCTCCTTGAAGGATCGCCAGTCGCGGCACGAGGGATCGGGCGGCGTGTCCATGAGGACCCTGCGCATGATCTTGACCGAATCCATGAGATAGCGGTCGAATTCCGGATAGATGGCCGCGTCCTTGGCAGAGAACCGTGCGAAGCTCAGCTGCGTCTTGGCGACATCGTCGGCGAAGACGATGTAGTTCTTGCCCGGCAGCGGGCCGAACATGTCGGTCGCCGGCAGCACCTCGTAGCCGTATTTGGCAAGCTCGAGATCGGTGATGATCTTCGGATGCAGAAGGCTCATGAGATAGCTGAACACCGAGAACTTGAAGCCCGGCACGACCTCTTCGGTCACCGCGGCGCCGCCGACGATGTGGCGGCGTTCGAGAACAAGCGTCTTCAGCCCGGCCCGCGCCAGATAGGCACCGCAGGTCAGCCCGTTGTGGTCAGCCCCGATAATGATGGCATCAAATCGTTCCGCCATGCGCGAATATCCTGACTGACTTCACTTGCATTAAAATTTTGATGCGATATTTTTGTCAATAGAAAAAAGTCGTGGTGCCGATGAATCGTAGCTCCTCCCTCCCCAGCATGCGTGCCGAGGCCCCTGCCGAGCCGCAAGCTCAGAGCCAGCCCCGCCTGATCGGCGCCGACATCCGGGGGCTCCGCAAGGCACGCGGGCTCACGCTCACCGGCCTCGCCGAGGCGGCCGGCCTGTCGATCGGCTATCTCAGCCTGCTCGAGCGCGACCGCGCCACACCCTCCATCAAGGCTCTGCATGCCGTGTCGCGCGCGCTCGGCGTCACCATCAGCTGGTTCTTCCAGGCGGGCGACGCGCCGCAGGAGGAGCGCGACCTCGTGGTGCGGCGCGCCCGCCGGCGGCGGCTCGACTATTCGGCGGGCCTCGTCGACGAGCTGTTGAGCCCCAATCTCGGGGGCGCCCTCGAGCTCTTGTCCTGCCGGTTTCCTCCGGGCTCGTCGTCGGGCGAGGAGCCCTACACCCATACGGGCGAAGAGGCGGGCGTCATCATCCGCGGCCGTCTGGAATTGTGGGTCGACGGCAGGACCGTGGTGCTGGAGGCGGGAGACAGCTTCGGCTTCCAGAGCACCTTGCCGCACCGCTATCGCAATCCGGGCCATGACGAGGCCGAGGTGATCTGGGCGATCACGCCGCCGAGCTATTGAGCATGAGCCTTCGAGCATGACCCTTCTGGCCAATCTCTGGGAGGAGAATGCGGTCGCTGCCCCGATTGTCGAGCCGCTCGAGGGCAGCGCTCGCGCCGAGGTGCTGGTGGTGGGCGCAGGCTATCTCGGCCTCTCGGCGGCGCTGCATATCGCGGAAGCCGGAGGCGACGTCGTCGTCCTCGAAGCGCGGGCGCCGGGCCATGGCGCGTTGGGCCGCAATGGCGGGCAGCTCATCCCCGGCCTCAAATACGATCCCGACGCCATCGAGGAGAAATTCGGCAAGGAGCGCGGCGAGCGTCTGTGGCGGTTCGCCGGCGGCACGGCGGATTTCGTGTTCGGCCTCGTCGAGCGGCTCGGTCTCGATGCGCAGGCGCGCCGCACGGCCTGGATCCAGGGCATCCATTCGCTGAAGGCATCAAGGCTGGCGCGTTCGCGCGCCGAGCAATGGCAGAGGCGAGGCGCCGATGTCGCCTATGTGGACGCGGCCGAAGCCGAGCGGCTGACCGGGACGGGCATCTATGTCGGGGCCTTCGTCGATCGCCGTGCCGGCTGCATCCAGCCGCTCTCCTATGCGCGCGAGCTGGCGCGCGCCGCGATCGCTGCGGGCGCGCGCATCCACGGCCATTCGCGGGTCGCGTCGCTCGAACGGCGCGGGCCGCTCTGGAGCGCCACGACCGCCTCGGGCGCGCAAGTCACGGCGGGCACGGTGCTGCTCTGCGCCAATGCCTATTCGGACGAGCTCCTGCCCGAGCTGCCTCGCTCGATCGTCGCTGCGACCTCGCTGCAGATCGCGACCGAGCCGCTTCCCGAAAGCCTGCGCTCGCTGATCCTGCCGGGCGGCGAGGTTCTGTCCGACACGCGCAAGGTGATCCGCTATTGGCGGCTCGACGCCGAGGGGCGCCTGCTGATGGGCGGGCGCGGTCCCTATCGCGAGCCCGGCCCGGAGAGCGATTGGGCCCATCTCAGGCGCGAGGTGGGCAAGCTCTATCCGGCGCTGCGGGGCATCGGCTTCACGCATCGCTGGGGCGGGCGCGTCGCGATCCATCCCGATTACTGGCCGCGCCTGCATAGGCCACGGCCCGGCCTGATCGCGGCGATCGGCTGCCAGGGACGCGGCATCGGCTGGCAGACAGCCATGGGCTGCGAGCTCGCGCGCCTGGCGCGAGACGATGCCTATCGGCCGGTGCTGCCCATCTCGCCGGTCGTGCCGATCCCCTTCGCGCCGCTCAAGCGCCTGGGCGTCGCCGCCACGGTCGCGGCGATGCGGGTGCTCGACCGGCTGGGTCTCTCGTAGGACGAGAATTTCTCCAAGGAGCGCCGGATGGCGAGCACCGATACGATCCAAGTCGAACGGCGCGATCACGTGGCGATTTTGTCCTTCAATCGCCCAAGCGTGCTGAATGCCTTCGATGGCCCCCTGGTCGATGCGACGGTGCGGGCCATGGCCGAGCTTTCGGCGGATGAGAGCGTGCTCGCGATCGTGGTGCGCGGAGAGGGGCGTGCCTTCTCGGCCGGTTTCGACCTCAAGGCGGGAGCGGCGGCGGCAGGCGAGCGCAAGCCTGCCGATTGGCGGCGCCTGCTCGAAGCCGATTTCGATTTCATCATGACATTCTGGGACTGCCTGAAGCCGACCATCGCGTCGATCCACGGCTATTGCATCGGGGGCGCCTTCGAGTTGTCGCTCGCCTGCGACATCTCGGTCGCGGCTTCTGGCACAAGGTTCGGCGCCCCGGAGGTGAAGTTCGGCTCCGGAGCGGTCGCCCTGCTGCTGCCCTTCGTCACGGGGGCCAAGGCAGCCAAGGAGATCCTCCTCACCGGCGACGACCACCTGAGCGCGGAGCGGGCTCTGGCGCTCGGCATCGTCAACCATGTCGTGCCGGAGGGCGAGGAGCTGCCCAAGGCGCTCGCCATCGCCGAAAGCATCGCCGCCGCCGATCCCATGGCGGTCCAGCTATCCAAGCGTGCCGTCAATCGCAGCTACGAGGCGATGGGCCTCAGGGCCGCGCTCGCCCAGGCGCTCGAGACCGACATCTACATCGAGTGCGCCGGCGGCCCGAGGCGCGCGGAGTTCGACCGCATCAGGCGCCAGGATGGCCTGCAGGCGGCCTTGGCCTGGCGCGACCGGCGCGGTTGAAGCTCGAGCGATGCCGGCCGCCGAGCCGGCCTTCCGATCTCGAGGCTCGCGGGCTCCGCTTCTCCCTCTCCCGGGGCCCTGCGGCGAAGCGCAACGGAGCCCGGGATCCAGCGCCAAGAATCCGCGAAGCTCGATATCCTTGACGACGAGCCTGCTCGGCTGGCGGCATGCCTTCGGCGATGTGCGTCCGACCCTCGCGCAGAGCTCCGCCGGCACCTTCGGCAGCTTCACGGTCGCCGGCGTGCCCATCGACCGCGACGCCTTCGTGTCGGAAACCTCGCTCGACTATGCGGTGAGCAACAGGATCACGGTCGGCGTCTCCTACTCCGGCCAATATGGACGCCGCGCCACCGACCAGGCCTTCAAGGGCCATGTCGATGTGAGCTTCTGGTAAAGGGGGCCGCGCTCGCGGGACCTTTTGGGTAACCTGTGGTGTCATTCCCGGCCGAGTGCTCCCATGCCGCTGAGTTCGTTCAGCTCGTCGACCCGGTAGGGATGGGAGCGCGAGGGGAAGGGAATCCAGCTCCAGCACAGCAAAAATGGATCCCCTTCCCTCGCCGCCACGACGAGCGGTTCTGCGAACTCGGCACACGCCTTCGCATGGCGGCTCGCCGGGGATGACACCCCATTCTGCGAAGGTTCGCTGCGCGGCAGAGTCTTGGCGCTGGGCCCCGGACAGCGTTGCGCTCCGCTGACGCGTCGCTCCATGCTTTAAGGGGTGCTCCGATGGGAGCATCTTTGGCGGCTTCATGCGCCGCGGTTGGATGGCGCATGATCGCGCCTGAGAGGAAGAGCCCATCTCATGCCTCGCGCACCAGGCTCACATGGGCCGCGACCACTTTCCAGCCCGCTTGCGTGCGCATCCAGGTCTGCATCTGCCGGCCGACCATGCCGGGCTGGCTGTCGCGCCGGAACAGGGTCGAGGCCGTTGCCATGTCGCGACCAAAGGTCGTGATCACGGTGCGCTCGAGCCTCCGCATGAGACCGTGCGAGGGCCTCGCGGCACGGAACGCCGCGATCTCGGCTTGGCCGTAGAGGTTTTCCGCTATCCCATAGCGGATGGTGCGCTCGCTCGCCCAGAACAGCTCGCCGAGCGTCGCGACGTCGTTGCCGACGAGGGCCTGCTCGTAGCGGGCGAATACCGCCTCGACCTCGGCGACGATATCGGGAAGGTTGATCTCGCTCCAGATGGCGTCGCGCAACGCGTCCTTGGCAGGGTTGCGACCGGCCCAGCGGGCCTCTGCGTCACCCTCCCGCATCGTCATCTCCAGGCCGCAACCGGCGAGGCGCAGAGGCGCTCCGCCTCGAGCGCCCGCGCCACCCGCATGGCGACGTCCTCGCGCCAGGGCGCGGCGATGACCTGCACGCCGAGCGGCAGGCGCTCGCCCTTTGTCCAGACCGGAACCGCGACCACGGGCAGCCCGATGAAGGAGAGCGGCTGCGTGAACAGGCCGAGATTGGCCCTGACCGGGACCTTCCGGCCGCAGAGCAGCATCTCGCTCTCCCCGATGCGCGGGGCGCGGCAGGGCGTGGCCGGCGCCAGCACCGCATCGACGCTCTGGAAGATGCGCAAGACGATCTCCCTGAAGTGGCGGCGGAATTTCTGTGCCTTGAGCACCCAGGCGGCCGGCACCATGGCGCCGGCAAGCAACCTGTCGCGCACTGCGGGGTCGAAATCCCGCGGCCGCTCGCGCAAGCGCGCAAGATGCAGCGCCGCGCCTTCGGCAGTCGTGATCACATAGGCGGCCGAGCGCGCCCGGCGCGCCTCCGGCATTTCGATCTCGCCTGTGGCGCCCAGCGCCGCGGCGACGCGATCGACCGCTTCCAGCGCCTCGGGATGCGCCATCTCCCTGAAATAACCGCCGGCCTTCGCGATCCGCAGGCCGGCTATTCCCTTGCCGATCTCCGGCGCAACCTTCTCGCTCGCCCGTCCGGCGCAGGCGGGATCGGCGGCGTCCGGCCCCTGCATGGCGTCGTAGGCAACCGCGAGATCGCCGACCGAGCGCGCCATCGGACCGAGATGATCGAGGCTCGACACGAAGGGGAAGGTCCGCGAGCGCGGCAAGCGTCCGAATGTCGGCTTCAGGCCGAAGAGGCCGCAAAGCGCCGAGGGAACCCGGATCGAGCCATTAGTGTCGGAGCCGAGCGCCAGCGGCACCATGCCGGATGCGACCGCGGCGCCCGAGCCGCCGGAAGAGCCACCCGTCATATGGTCGGGATCATGCGGGTTGCGGGAGGGGCCGTCATGGACGTTCTCGCCGGTGAAGTCATAGGCGTATTCGCCCATGTTGAGCGCACCGACCAGGATCGCGCCGGCCGCCTCCAAGCGCTCGATCAGCACTGCGTCCGAAAAGGCCGGCGGCGCGGAGCGATTGATCAGCGAGCCGGCGCGCGTCGGCAGGGCCGCTATGTCGAAAAGGTTCTTTACCGCGAAGGGCACGCCTGCCAGGGGGCCTGGCACGTCGCCGCGCTTGCGCCTTGCATCGATAGCGGCCGCCTTCGCCCTCGCCCGATCGCCGGTGATGTCGGTGAACGCGTTGAAGCGTGGATTGCGCAAGGCGATGCGGGCAAGCGCTGCTTCCACGCTTTCGACGGCGCTCAGCGCGCCGCCGCGCACCGCTTCGGCGATGGCGGTGGCATTTGCCTCGCTCATGGCTGGAATATGGGAGCCGGATCGAGATGATCGTCGGGAACGAAGCCGTCGAGGATCGCCGCATGCTGCGCCGTCACCTCGAGGTTGAGGAGCACGCCCGGCCTGAACTCCTCCGCGATCGGCAGTGCCATGAGCTTCGCCATGGCGTCGAGAAAGGCATTCGCTTCGAGAAAGCCCTTCGCTTCGAGAAGACCTTGCCGATCGAATTCGGTCGGGCTCACGCCAGCGCCTCCTCGAGCTTTGCGAGCGGCGTCACCCAGCCGACGATCGCGCCCTGCGCCTTGATCATCTCGAGGGCCGCCGTCTTGAACGACGGGAAATAGCTCTCCGTCGCATCCTCGACGAGGAGGCATTCGAAGCCGCGGTCATTCGCCTCGCGCATCGAGGTCTGCACGCAAACCTCGGTCGTCACCCCGGCGAATACCAGATGGGTGACCCGCAGCGCATCGAGCCTTCCCTGCATGTCGGTCGCGTAGAACATGCCCTTGCCCGGCTTGTCGATCACGATCTCGCCGGCCGCCGGAGCGCAGGCCTCGATGATCGCGGCGCCCGGCGCACCCGCGATCAGCACGCGGCCCAACGGCCCGTGATCGCCGATGCGCAGCGTCGGATCGCCGCGCAGGCGCTTGGCGGGCGGACAGTCGGAAAGATCCGGCTTGTGGCATTCGCGCGTATGGATGATCGGCCAGGCCTTGCGGCGAAACAGGGCGATCAGCGCGGCGACCTTGGGCACGATCGCCTGCAATCGCGTCACGTCGTTGCCGAGCGTCTCGCCGAAGCCGCCGCGCTCGACGAAGTCGCGCTGCATGTCGATGACCACGAGGGCGGTCTGCCTCGGCTCGAGCTGAAAGGCGAAAGGATCGGCCTCGACCTCGATCGGCATCAATGCCCCGCCATGTGCTGGCCGATGGTGGTGCGGTCCGTCTCGCCGATCGGCGCCACATAGGAGATGGCGCCGCCAGACATCACCGCCACGCGGTCGGACAATTCCAGCACCTCGTCGAGATCCTCCGAGATGAGCAGAACCGCCGCGCCGCGGTTGCGCGCCTCGACGATCTGGCTGCGGATATCGGCGGCCGAAGCGAAATCGAGGCCGAAGCAGGGATTGGCGACGATCAGCACGTCGACATCGCCGGAGAGCTCGCGGGCGAGGACCGCGCGCTGCACATTGCCGCCCGAGAGGTTCTCGATCGGCGAATCGGGCGACACGGTCTTGACGCGGTAGCGGGCGATCAGCTCGCGCGCCTTGGCCCGCATGGGTCCCGGCCGCATCCACCAGCCGAAGGAGGTGATCGGCGGCTTGTCGAAGGAACGGAAGGCGATGTTCTCGGCGACGCTCATGCGCGGGGCGGCCGCATTCTTCAAAGGCTCCTCCGGCAGGCCGAACACCTTGTAGCGGTCGAAATCCCTGCGCACGGGCTCGAAGGGTTGGCCATGGATGAAGATGCGCCCATCCTTGAGCGGGCGTTGCCCGGCCAGCACCTCGACGAGCGCCGACTGTCCGTTGCCGGACACGCCGGCTATGCCGACCACCTCGCCGCCCGCGACCTTCAGGTTCACGGCGTCGAGCGCCGGCAGCCCCGCATCGTCCTCGGCCACGAGACCGGCAAGCTCGAGAATGAGCTTGCGCTCGGCGAACACCTTGCGCTCGGCGCGCTCGCGGATCGGCGTATCGCCGATCATCATGCGCGCCATCTGGTCGGTCGAGAAGTCCTTGACATTGCCGCCCCCGACATAGCGGCCATGGCGCAGCACGCTGAAGGCATCCGCGAAGGCGATCACCTCGCGGAATTTATGGGTGATCATCAGCACGGTGATCTCGCCGCGCCTGCTCATCTGGTGCAGCAGGCCCAGCATCTCGTCCGCCTCTCCGGGCGTCAGCACCGAAGTCGGCTCGTCGAGGATGAGGAAATGCTGATCGAGATAGAGGAGCTTGAGGATCTCGAGCTTCTGTTTCTCTCCGGCCGAGAGCTCGCTGATCGGCCGGTCGAGCGGCACGCGGAACGGCATGCGGTCGAGGAAGGCGTCGAGCGCCCGCTTTTCCTTGCGCCAGTCGATGATGGCGGGCGCGTCGGCGCGGCTGATGACCAGGTTCTCCGCGCCGGTCAGCGACGGCACCAGGGTGAAATGCTGGTAGACCATGCCAATGCCCAAGGCGCGGGCGTCGCGCGGCGAGCGGATCACGGCCTCCTTGCCGTCGATGAGCACTTGGCCATGGTCCGGCTCGTAGAAGCCCATGATGCATTTGACGAGCGTCGACTTGCCGGCGCCGTTCTCGCCGAGCACGGCATGGAAGGAGCCTGCCGGGACCGAGAGCGACACGTCGTCGAGCGCGCGCAACGAGCCGAAGCGCTTGCCCATGCCGATCGTGGCGAGCGAGATGGCGCGGTGCGTGCCGAGGGGCGAGACGGATTCAGCGACGCTCAAGGCGAGCCTCTCACGCAAGCGCCGCGATCAGCGCCGCGGAACTCGCGACCGCGCCGAACACGCCGCCTTGCATCTTGACCATCTTCACGGCCGCCTCGTGATTGCCGCGATCGGTCGCGCCGCAGCAATCCTCGACCAGGAGGCATTCGAATCCCCGGTCATTGGCTTCGCGCATGGTGGTGTGCACGCAGACATCGGTGGTGATGCCGGCGAGCACGAGGTTGCGGATGCCGCGCAGGCGCAGGACGAGCTCGAGATCGGTGGCGCAGAACGAGCCCTTGCCGGGCTTGTCGAT
>JBIOEK010000131.1:0-8809 GCA_044445925.1 Hyphomicrobiales bacterium | reverse complement strand
GTCACGTCGAGCGCCGATGTGGGCTCGTCGGCGATGAGGAGATCCGGCTCGGCGATCAGCATGGCGGCGATCATGACGCGCTGGCCCATGCCGCCCGAGAGCTGATGGGGATGCAGATGGAAGACGCTTTCCGGGTCGCGGATGCGCACGGCCTCGAGCATGGCGAGCGCCTGTCGCTTGGCCTCCGCGCTCGAGACATCGCTGTGCAGGCGCAGCGTCTCCATGATCTGCTTGCCCACCTTGAGCACGGGGTTGAGCGAGAATTTCGGGTCCTGCATGACCATCGACATGCGCCGGCCGCGAAGCTTGCGCCAGCCGCCAGCGGAGAGCCCCAGGAGCTGCGTGCCCTCGAAGGACATCCGCCTGGCGCTCACCTTCGCGCTCTGCGGCAAGAGGCCTAGGAGGGCACGCCCGGTCGTCGACTTGCCGGAGCCGGATTCGCCCACGATGCCGAGCCGCTCCCGCCGCAGTGTGAAGGAGACGTCGCGCACCGCCCGCAAGGGGGCGCGGCCGCCTTCGAAGGTCACGTCGAGATCCTCGACCTCCAGCAGTGGGGGCTCGCTCATCGTCATCGGCTCCGCGGATCGAATATGTCGCGCAACCCGTCGCCGAGCAGGTTGAAGCCGAGGCTGACGATGAAGATGGCAAAGCCCGGGATCGTCGCGACCCACCATTGGTCGAGGATGACCTCCCTTCCGGACGAGACCATCGAGCCCCATTCGGGCGTCGGGGGCTGGGCGCCGAGACCGAGGAAGCCGAGGCCGGCCGCCGTCAGGATGATCCCCGCCATGTCCAGCGTCAGGCGCACGATCACCGAGGACATGCACAAGGGCACGACATGGCGCGTCAGGATGCGCAAGGTCGAGGCGCCTTGCAGCACGACCGCGGCGATGTAGTCGCTCTTGGCGATGGCGATGGTCTCGGCACGCGCAAGCCGCGCATAAGGCGGCCAGGCGGTAAGCGAGATGGCAATGACCGCGTTCTCGATGCCGGGCCCGAGCGCCGCCGCGAAGGCAAGCGCCAGCACCAGGCGCGGAAAGGCGAGAAAGATGTCGGTCACCCGCATCAGCACCATGTCGGCGACGGAGCCGAGATAGCCCGCGGCCGTGCCGACCGCGAGCCCGACCGGGGCCACGATCACCCCAACCAGGGCGACGATGGCGAGCGTCACGCGCGCGCCATAGACCGTGCGCGCGAAGATGTCCCGGCCGAGTTCGTCCGTGCCGAACCAGTGAGCCCTGCTCGGCGGGGCGAGCCTGCCGGCGAGGTCTTGCGTCAAGGGGGACACCCCTCCCGCCAGGATCGGCGCAAGGAGGGCCACGAGGAAGAGGGCAACCACGATCAGGAGACCGAGCAGCGCCAGCGGATTGGCGACGATGGTGAGACCCGCGCGGTAGAGGTTGCCGCACAGCGCCTGGAAGCGCGAGGCGGGATTCTCCGCGACGAGCCATGCGCGCGGCGAAGGCTTGGCGATCGTGCTCGCGCTCATCGGGACTGGAATGAGATGTGCTCAAATCGATTCGGCATGAAACTCCGTCTCTTGTTTGTGCGCATGATCTTATCCGAAAACCGGAAGACCACTTTTCGGGATCATGCGCTAGGCCTCGCGCAGCCGCGGATCGGCGAGCTTGTAGAGGAAATCGCAAGTGAGGTTGATGCCGATGAAGACGGTGCCGACCACGAGCGTGCCCCCGAGCACGGCGTTCATGTCGGCGTTGAAGAGCGAGCGCGTGATGTAGAGGCCGAGCCCCGGCCAGGCGAACACCGTCTCGGTGAGCACGGCTCCCTCGAGCAGCGAGGCGTAGCTCAGGCCGATCACCGTGATGAGCGCCACCATGATGTTGGGAAAGGCATGGCGCCACACTGCGCCCTGGAAGGAGCGTCCCTTGATGAGCGCCGTCGTCACATATTCCTGGCGCAATTGATCGATCATGAACGAGCGCGTCATGCGCGCGATATAGGCGAGCGACAGATAGCCGAGCAGGCTCGCGGGCAGGATCAGGTGGCCGAAGGCGTTGCGGAAGATGTCCCACTCGCCCGCGAGCGCCGCATCGATCAGGATGACGCCAGTGCGCGGCGCCAGCACATCCTCGTAGAAGGCGTCGATCCGGCCCGGCCCCAGCACCCAGCCGAGCTTGCCGTAGAACAGGAAGAGGCCGACGAGGCCGAGCCAGAAGATCGGCATCGAGTAGCCGAACAGGCCGATGAGGCGCACCGCGTGATCGAGGCCGCGCCCCTGTTTGGCGGCGGCCAGCACGCCGGCCGGCACGCCGATCGCGACGCCGATCAGGGTCGCGATTGTGGCGAGCTCGAAGGTCGCCGGGAAGAAATGCATGAGGTCCGTGAGGACCGGATGCGAGGTGATCACCGAATTCCCGAGATCGCCCGCCAGCACCTTCTTGAGGTAGATGAGGTATTGCTCCGGGATCGGGCGGTCGAGCCCCATGGCGATCCTGGCCCTGTCATAGACATCGCGCGAGGCGCGGTCCCCGACCACGGCGATGACCGGGTCGATGGAGCTGAAGCGGCCGATGAAGAAGGTCACGGCGGTAAGGCCGAGGAAGGTGAGGATCAGCGATCCGACGAGCGAGGCCGTCCGGATGACCGCCTTCCAAAGCCGCGCCACCGCGCCATGGGCGCGCGTCGCGGCCGCGTCCGGCGCAGCGACGGCGCCGAGGCTCGACGCGGCCTCTCGGGCTACGCTCATCGACCGAGGTTCCGGGGGCGGTGATCGGACACGGCGTCATCCTGCCGTCAATCGATCTGCGTCGCAAGGCTGGGTAGCGGCTCCATTCGAACTGCCGCAACGGGCGGATAGTGGACCTTCGGACAAGGCCACTCTTTCGCCGCTCAAGACTTGTTCGCCGCTCAAGATTTGGGCCGCGCTTATTCGATGACCTCGTCGACGCGGGCGAGCAGCATCGGGGGCACCGTTATGCCAAGCGTGCTCGCCGTCTTGAGGTTGATCGCCAGCACCATCTTGGTCGGGAACTCCACCGGCAGGTCGCCAGGCGCAGCGCCGTGCAGGATCTTATCCACGAAGTAGGCGCCTCGGTGATAGCACCAACGCAAATCGACCCCATAGCTGACCAGCCCGCCGGCCGCGACATGTTCGCGATATCCGTAGACGGTCGGTAGCCGCTTCGCCAATGCCAACTCGGCGATCTGCCGGCTCTGGCTCAGCAGCATCGAGGTTTGCAGCACGATGACGACGTCGGCGCGCTCGTTCGCCATCGCCTGAAATGCGCCGGCGATCTTGTCGGGGCGGCTGACGTCGGAGGCGGTGATCTTGACTTCCAGGGTCCGGGCTGCAGCCTCGAGTTCCTGCACCTGGGGCGGGGCCTTCGGATCTTCGAGATCGGTGAGCAGCGCGATCCTCGTCGCGCGCGGCACGATTTCGCGCGCGAGCTCCATCTGCTTCGCAGGCAATCCCGCCACATATGGTTCTATCCCTGTGACATTGCCCCCAGGCCGCGCTTCGCTCGCGATCAGGCCCAGGTGAGCTGCGTCGGCGAGTGCCGGGCACACGATCGGGATCGTCGACGTCGCGTTCCTCGCCGGAACTGCCTGGCCGACGGCGGCGGCCAGGATGACGTCGGGCTTGAGCCGAACCAACTCTTCCGCCAAGGCGGGCAACCGGTCCTGAAGGCCCTCCGAGTAGCGGTACGTCATGTCGAAGTCGCGGCCTTCGACATAACCGAGCTCCAGCATGCCTTGCAAGAAACTCTCGATGAAAGGCAGCGAAGTCGTCTGCGCCCCTCCTGACAGCCAGGCAATGAGCCGTCGCTTGGGCAATGCTTGCGCGAGCCCCGCGAGCGGCCACATCACCGCGCCGCCGAGCAGCAAGGTGAACTCGCGTCGTCTCATCTGCCCTCTCCAGGCTGGACCACGCATTGCGCCATAGATGCTTAGCATATGGCCTGGGCGTTGTGCGAATTGGATCATGTCCTATCGCGGCAGGTTCGCGCGCCAGCGCCTCCTGGGCGAGAAGGCGCCGCGGCGACCTTCGGCATCTTTGCACGAAAATGGTCCCGCGGCCTTGATATCAGATGCTTCGCCGCTTTGCCCGGTGCCGGATGTGACCGTCCGCCGAGATCTCAATCCTCCGCGGCCGCCAAATGGCTCTGTGTCTTGCCGCTGACGAAATTGGCCCATTCGGCATGCGTGCCGGCAAAGACGTTCTTGTCGATATGGCCGTTGACGCCGGCAATCGTGCCCCTCGCCGAATATTGCCAGAAATGCCAGGGGCGAAAGCCATAGCGTTCGCCGGGGGGGCCATCGATGGCGCGCAGCCAGAAGGGATAGTCGTTGAAGGCCCCCTCGAGGATGTCGTGGTGGAAGCTCCCCGTCGCATAGATGACGGGGCGCTTGCCGTAATGGCGTTCGAGGCTTTCGAGGAAGAGCCGCAGATCGGCGACGATCTTGGTGCGCGACGGCTTGATCTGGCAATTCTTCGAGGTCGGCACCCATTCCATGTCGATCGCCGGCGGCAGGGCATCAGCATCGCGCGGGACATGCTGCTCGAACCAGGCGATCTGCTCGGTGACCGGGCGGCACAGATAATAGAAATGATAGGCGCCGCGCCGAATGCCTGCGGCCTTGGCGGCGAGCCAGTTGCGGTGGAACTTGCTGTCGAGGTAATCGCCGCCCTCGGTCGCCTTGATATAGGCGAAGGTGACGCCCTCGGCGCGCACCGTCGGCCAATCGATGTCGCCTTGATAATAGGAGACGTCGACGCCGCGAATCTGCAGGCGCGCGAGCGTCGGGCTCGCGAGCGCCGTCTCCGTCACCTCGGGCACGGGATGATTGCGGTGCGGCGCGTGCGAATATTGCGTCGTGGCGCAGGCGGAAAGCCCAAGGCCGGCGAGCATGAGGACGAGCGCGCGCGCACGCACCCCCACGACCCAGCCGGCCCCGATCCGCCTCAACCGATAGCTCATCACGCGATACTCGAACTCTCCGCGCCGGAGCGGCGGACGGAGAGAAGGATTCAATGAGGCCGCTTAAGAAAGCGTGACCAGAGCCTCATTGCGGCGGCAGCGCAGGCATGTGCTTGCGGGCTGGAAGCCCGCGCTCCCAGTAGCGCGGGCGTCTCGCCCGCATCACGACCCTCGACCTCGACCCGGGCTCTCAGGCGAGGACGGTCGCTGGAGTGCCGACAGCGGCGCGCGTGTAGAGATGGACGATGTCCTGGTTGATGAGGCGGATGCAGCCCGAAGAGACATTGCTTCCAATCGTCTCCGGCTCGAGCGTGCCATGGATCCGGAAGCCCAGATCCCGCCCATCGGCGAAGAGATACATGGCGCGCGCCCCGAGCGGGTTCTTAGGGCCGCCTGGCACGCCCCGCCCGCGCCGCGTTGGCTGGAGCTCGGCCACGATCTCGGGGCTGCGCTGGATCATCTCGGCCGGGGGCACCCAGTCGGGCCAATCGCGTTTCATGTTGACATTGGCGTCGCCCGACCAGGCGAATCCCTCCCGTCCGACACCGACGCCGTAGCGCGTCGCCTTGCCCGGCGATTCCACGAAATACAAGTGCTTTCGCGTGGTATCGATCACGATCGAGCCCGGGGGCTGCGGGCCCGTGAAGGCGACGCTGCGGCGCAGGAATTGCGGATCGAGCTGCGTATAGTCGAAGGCCGTCACCGGGAAGCGCTCATCGGAGAAACCCGCATAGACCTGGTCGTAATGTGCGCTCCTCGCCGCGCGAAGCGCCGGCCCCCTGGGCTCGTAGGGCAGAGCCTTGCTTGCGAGGCCGGAGCCCGGCATGACATCGGAGCAGGCGCCGAGCGCCGCGGCCATGGCGACAAGGCCCCCGGAACAAAAAACCCGCCGGCTGAGCATCGAAAACCTCTGCATCTCATCGGAGTGCAGGAGGGTTAACGCGGCGGTGGTTAATACACGGTTCGCGCAACGGTCCCATGGAGTTCGGCGACACCCGCCTATTTCCCGATCTTAACGCCTTCTTGACCATGTCGCTGCCGAAGAAGCGGTGTCATCCCCGGCGAGCCGCCATAGCCGCCGCCGCGGTCAATGACCCACGCCCGTCGCCGATGGCGGCAAGGGGATCCATTCTTGCTTTGGGCGGGCATCTGGATTCGGCCCATTGAACGACCGCGATGGGTGGAAACCTGCCGTCCGCGATTGCCAACTCGGCGGCCAGTACGCGCCGACAGGCGACATCGTATGCACGGTTGAAATGACGCTCGGCGGGACTGCGGCACGTCCGGACACCCATCGATAGCGTGTGATGGCGACCGAAGCTTGCCAGGACTTCCAAACCGTCACAGGGTTGGCCTTCGATCGGCGGCCATCTGGGGAATGTCGGGTAATATTTATCCGATAGCCTCCGCTGGCCAGGAGGGAAGGAAAATGTTGACGGCCGTTCAATGGGTTCTCGACCCCAAGAGGCGTAGCGGTAAAGACATTTTCGGCGTCGAGTATGAGCGGCTGGACGACGGTACTATCCTGGCGGCCCTACGCATCAGCCCCGGCAAGCGCTACCGCATGCGCCATCTCGACTGGATCGTCTCGGGTGACCGGTTTCCTCGTCGCGTCACCCTCAAGGAGATGAGCAGCCTCTACATTTGCAAGAAGGGCGCCGACGGCAAGACCGTGATCACCCTCAAACCCGGGGCCGTTCACCCTTGGGAAAAAAAAGCGCCCATGATCGCACCGGGCCTAATCGCCAGCCCGGACTCATTGAACGACCGCAATGGTGAAGGTTTTCGGATGCCGGTCGCTGACAACGGTGCTGCGGCATCAGGTCATCCGGACATCATCAAACCGGAATGACCTCTAGAGCCTCAGTCGATCACCTCGTCGGCACGCGCGAGCAGCATGGGCGAGATGGTCAGGCCGAGTGCCTTGGCGGTCTTGAGATTGATCACCATCTCGAATTTGGTCGGACGCTCGATCGGCAGATCAGCGGGTGGTAAACCCTTCAAAACCTTGCCGACCATCGTACCCGTTTGATGAAATGTATCGAGCAGATTCGGCCCGTAGGCCATCAGCCCTCCAGCGCGAGCAATTTCAGAAAATAATGTAGCGGTCGGAATATGATGTGCGAGGGCGAGCTCAGCGGTCAGCTTGGGGTTTGTCCCCAGAATCGGCGATGACAGAATGACGACGGCGTCCGGTCGTCGTTCGCCTGCTGCCTCAAAGACATGCTCCAGCTCGGCAATGGCTGTAATCTCCATCACCTCGAGTTTGACATTCAGCAATCGGCCTGCCCCCTCGATCGCGTCCAATTGTGTGGGACCTGTGGCGGGGTCCCAGAGGACAACGGCGCTCGATAGCGTCGGCATAGCCTCCTTCAGCAATTCAAGCCACTTCATGGCAAAATCGGGAAAGTCCGAAAACACTCCCGTGATGTTGCCGCCGGGATGCGCGAGGCTTGCTGCGAAGCCGCTGCCGACCGGATCGCTCTCGAGATCGTCGGCGACGATGGGAATGACCCCCGTAGCGGATTTCGCGGCTCGCACCGCTGACGGGCTCACGGGAACGATCACATCAACCTTGCGCTCGACGAGATCGGCGGCCAAGGCCGGAAGCTTTGCCGGGTCGCCCTCTGAGGAGCGCGCCAAGATTTCCACCCGGTCAGCATCGCCATAGCCGACCGCACGCAGTCCTTGCCGCAGCGCCGCGATTCGCGTCACCGCCATCGCAGCCACCCCCGGATATAGAAAGCCGATCTGCGGATCCCTGCCTGTCGCATGCGCGGCGAGCGGCCACATAACCGCGGCGCCGCCCACAACTGTGATCAATTCGCGTCGCCTCATCCGCTTTCTCCAGCCTGACCACGCTCCAGCCTGACCACGCTTGGCGTCATGACGTGCTTAGCATATCATCCTGCTTCGGGCGCTGCCGAGCCGCGTGACGATCGACCGCACGGCGGGGCTCCTGCGGTTTCGGCGCGTGAGCGGCTTTCAATGGCCGGCGATCCCGCCCGGCGATCCCGACCCGATCTCGCTTGCTGCGCGCTACGGGATACGCACATCGCACCTTGCCGAAGCGACAAGGAAATCCTTACCCGCTCATCCCCGCGAAAGCGGGGATCCAGGCCTTCCGAGGTCTTTCTGGATCCCCGCTTTCGCGGGGATGAGCGGAAATGCACGGTTCAAATCTATATCGGAGTGGGCCTTCACCGCCGAAAGAGATGTGTGCATCCCGTAGACGCGAAGCGGTGGGGAGGGTACGGGCGGTGGCGCCTCAGCCGCCCGCCTCGTGCTTCAGGCGCTGATAGGCGGCGTTGATGCGGGCCAGCACCCGGTCGGCGTGGCGGAGCATCTCGTCGGGCAGGCCGAGCACCGCGAGCCGGTCAGGGTGATAGGCCTTGGCGAGCTCGCGCCACACGGCGTGCAGCTCCTCCTTCGTCGCATCGGCCGAGACGCCCAGCACCTGCCGGGCGTCGCTCGCGTCGAAGCGGCTGTAATCCTTGGCGTAGTCCCTGCCGTCGCTCTCGCTGGCGCGCGGCTCGGCCGCCTCGTCGAGATCGATGCGCGCAATCTCGGCCTTCAGCAGGAAGGCCTGGCCGCCGTCCTCGGTCTCGATCTCGACGAAGGGCCCGTCATCGTTGAGCGATTGGCGCAAGGGGTGATGCGCGGGCGCGAGGATCGCGCAGGCCTCGCTCGCGCCCTGGCGCATCCGCAGCGTGACGCGGAAGCGCTTGAGCTTGTTCGCCGGATCGCCCTTGCTGAACATGGTCCATCGCGAGGTTGGCCGCCGGCCGCCCGCCGGCTCGATGGCGGCACCGGAGCCTACGGGCGCGAATATTGCCAAATCGATAAGCGCGGGGTGCCCTCTGTCATTG
>JBIOEK010000130.1:0-8853 GCA_044445925.1 Hyphomicrobiales bacterium | reverse complement strand
GTCTTGGGAAAATACCTGCCGACATGCTGGAAGGTGACCGGGTAGGCTCCCCCGCCATCGCCCCACAGGGCATAGTCGGGGCGAAAGCGCAGCTTGCCATGGGCGTCGTAGTCGATCTTCTGCACGATCTGCGGATCGGGGCGCGCCGGCGGCTCATATGGTCTTGCGGCGAGCGCCTTGGCGCGCTGCTTCAACGCCTCGTGCGAAAACGCGGCCGCCGGTCCGAATTCGAGCCTCGCCGGGGAAGCTCGCGCCCCGTCGGAGGCGAGCGCCGATGCCGCCATCGCCTGCAAGATGTGCCTGCGGTTCAGCACGGGAGCGCTGAGGCTTAAGCGCGCCGGCTTGCGCCTTCGACGTGCAAGGCGCTGCGCACGAACATGACGAGAAGCGCGACGCCGCAGGCGCCGAAGATCGCCATCAGCGCATAGGTGACGATCGGGCCGAGATCGATGATGCCGCCGAGCGCCCAGCCGCCGGCGAGCGCCGCCCCCATGATTTCGGTGCCGACCAGCACGGCGACGCTGATCACCGTGAAGATCCGCCACCGCCGTCGTCGGAGGAGGCAAGGGCGCTGTTTCGGTTCTGTGCCATGGCCGTCGGTTACGACAGCCGCGTGGATTCCGCAAGCTCGCGCATGCAGGCAAGGTGATCCATCAGATCGCCGCGAGCCCCTCGATCGCGGCGGTGAGCCGGGCGAGATCCTCCTGGCGCGACAAGCGATGATCGCCGTCGCCGATCAAGGTGATGACGCTCTGATCGCCCGCGAGATGCTCCATCAGGGTGAGGGCATGACGCCAGGGCACGTCCGGATCGCGCATGCCCTGCAGGATGTGGACCGGACAACCGAGGCGGATCGTGCTTCCGAGCAGGAGATGCCTGCGGCCTTCCTCGATCAGGTTCCGCGTGATCTTGTAAGGCTCGGGCGAATAGTCCGAGGGCCGCAGCCACACGCCCTTCTCCTCGATCTCGCGCCGGGCCTCGGGCGACAGCTTGTTCCACATCAGCTGCTCGGTGAAATCGACGGCGGGCGCGATCAGGACGAGCCCCAAGGGTTGAAGAGCGAGCGCCCGCAGGGCCTCGTGCCTCGCCGCCAACAGGGCGATCCAGCCGCCCATCGATGATCCGACGAGGATTGGGCGGCTCGACAGGCAATGCGTGATCACGGCAACGGCCTCTTCGAGCCAACGCCCGATCGTGCCGTCCTCGAAGCGTCCCTCGGATCGGCCATGGCCGGAATAGTCGAAGCGCAGCAATGGGCGCCCATTGCGCTCGGCCCACAGGTCGAGATGCATGGCCTTGGTCGAGGCCATGTCCGATTTGAAGCCGCCGAGCCAGACGACCGGCGCGCCTTGCCCTGGCCGCGACAGCGCCGCGATGTGGCGCAGCCCGGCGCCCTCGCCGACGCCGAGCGACAAGCTGTCTGGCTCAGCCATGACGCGCCCCATATGTGTTCTTCTGTCCCATCGGCCTCTATCCTTCGCCCTGAAAGAACGGCTATGTCCCACGGCGTCAAAGGGAGGACGCCAGGATGCACCGTCTGCACTGCTTCGCCCAGTCCGGGAATGCCTACAAGGTCGCGCTCATGCTCAATCTTGCGAGCCTCCCCTGGGAGCCGGTATTCGTCGATTATTTCAAGGGGGAGACCCGCGGCGATCGCTATCGCGGCGAGGTCAACGAGATGGGCGAGGTGCCCGTGCTCGAGACGGGCGGCAAGCGCCTGACGCAATCCGGCGTCATCCTCGATCGCCTGGCGCGCGAGACCGGCAAATTCGCTCCGCAAGGCGAGGATCAGCGCGAGGAATGCTGGCGCTGGATCCTCTTCGACAATCACAAGTTCACGAGCTTTTTGGCGACGCATCGCTTCCTGCGCACTTTCGTGAAGGATGCCGACAAGGCGGTGCTCGCCTTCCTGAAGGCGCGCGCCGAGGCGGCCTTTGCGATCGCCGACAAGCATCTTTCGGATCGCAGCTTTCTCCTGGGCGAGACGCCGACGATCGCCGACATCTCGATGTGCGGCTACGTCTTCTTCTCGCCGGAGGAGACGGGTTTCGATATCGCGGCCTCCTATCCGGCCATCGAGGCTTGGCGCAACCGGATCAAGGCGCTTACGGGCTGGAAGCATCCTTATGATCTGATGCCCGGCCACCCCCTGCCGAAAGGCTAGAGCGAGATGCCTGAGGCTGTATCGACGCAAAGCTCCATCTTTTTGTCTTTACGCATGATCTTCTCCGAAGAGTGAGACCGCTTCTCGGGAGCTTGCGCTATGCAGTCGCGACATTCCAGGCTCTCGTTCCTGTTGTGTTCTAGCCGTGCCTCGAATATCATGCACCCTTAAGATGACGTGCCGCGGCCCAATGACTTGACGGACCAATGGCCGGGCCCGGTTTTTTGACAGCGCGAATCTGTAGCTTCGGCGCCGCGAGCCTGCGCTTCTCGCCCAGCAGCGATCTGGCGCTGCCTTGATTCGCCGGTTGGCCCCGATCTGCACGGCACCGGCAAAGGCGCTTGCGGTGAAGCCGTGTCCAGCGTCTTGACCAATCAATAGCCGACTACCGGAATCCGAGCATTCAATGTCGAGAATCAACATTCCTCAACATTCTCGGGGCCTGATGATCGCTGCGGAGCGAGCGGTTTCGTCCCTGAAAGTCAATAGATTTCAAAGTGATATGGTTGAGGCTCGCATTGTCCAGGCCTGCCCGGCAGGCCTGTCCCGCGACTGAAGCCATCAGCGTCGCAATCGCTGAAAAACGTAAGTTTTGGTGGCCAAATGTGAACAGGACCTAGCGTTTGACCTCGAACACGGTGCGCCGATCGATACGCGCCAGGAGCTTGCGGAGATCGCCGCGCGACAGGGCGATGCAGCCGGCCGTCGGTGCATAGCCCACGGCCGCGACATGCAGGAAGACGGCGCTGCCCTTGCCCTTGGCGATCGGGCCCCGATTCCAGGCGAGATCGACGACGATATCGTAAAGACCGTCCACCCGGTGCATGCTCTCGGCGCTCGCCGAATAGGGAAGCCTGACGGGTCTGTTGTAGTTGCGGTCGGCGGGATCGTCGCACCAGCCGCAGGCGCGGTCGATGGGCGAGATGGGAAGCGAGGTCCTCGGACGTCCCAGACGCTCGTCTCGCCAGAAGGCCCGCAAGGGTCGGTAGCGGCCCGAGGGCGTGGCGCCGTCGCCCTCGCGCTTCAGCATGCGAATGCCTGAGCGTCCGAGCGCGCAGGGAAGCACCATGCCGCCCGCGACCAATCGCCCTCTTTCCGGGTTCGACGGCAGCGATTGCACGGTTACGCGAGAAAGCCTTGTGCGTTTCATCGGTTTGCCCGATCGACCTTAGCGCGCGTAGCGCAGCACGATGCTGGACGCGGCGAGAACGTGACGGCGCATCGCCTGAAGAAGGGCGTCTCGCGTCAGCCCCGGCTGGAGGGTCCCCGGCTTCAGATCGAGGGCATAGACGCTGAAGACGTAGTGGTGAGGTTGCTCGCCGATCGGCGGGCACGGGCCGGCATAGTCCATGATGCCCCGGGTATTCTTGCCCCCGACAAAGAGACCGGAGGCTGCCGAGCCTGCACCTTCGCCGAGCAGATTCGTCGAAGGAGCCATGTCATAGGCCACCCGATGCACCGAGCCCAGGCCCTTGCCGCCATCTGGATCGTACATGATGATCGCATGGCTGAGAGTTCCCCCCGGGGCGTGAGACCAGGCAATCGGAGGCGATATGTTCTCTCCGCCGCAATCGCCGGCGCTCGCCGCGTTGCGCCTTGTCAGCATGGCGCCGTCAGCCGAACCCGGCGACGTCACGGTGAAGGATTGTGCTTGTGCGCTAGCCATCGCGCTCTCCCCGGCGATCATCATGAAGAACGAGCTTGCGATGAGAAACAAAGCCTTCAACATCAAGAGAACGCCCGCCGAGAGATCGCCTGCCGAGAGATCGCCTGCCGAGAGAACGCCCTGCGCGATTGCCGGGCAGAGATGCAAGCCGACATGGATCGTCCCGTGATCTGCGGTGGCGGCTTGATAAGACTATCCGTCTCGCACCACCTCATATGCCATAATGGAGCCGACGGCGAAACAGCTCGGCATGTCTTGCCGTCGGGTAGGGTGCGAACCGCATATGGTCTCGCAAGCCCAACGGCCTAAACCGACGGCGGCCGCCGCTCACCGGTCGCCACAGCAAGCGGAACGCCCATGGCGCTCGATGTGATCGATTTGCAGGCCTTCTATGCGAGCCCTGTCGGTCAGGTCGCCAGGCGGATCCTGTCGGCGCGCCTGCGTTCGATATGGCCCGATCTGCGCGGTTTCGCGCTCGCCGGCGTCGGCTACGCCAACGCCTATCTCGCCATGTTCCGCGACGAGGCGGAGCGGGTGATCGCGCTGATGCCGGCAACCCAAGGGGTCACCATCTGGCCGCGCACCGGCCCCTCCGCCTCCGCGCTCGTCGATCCCTTCCTGTTGCCTTTGAGCGATGCTTCGCTCGATCGCGTGATCATCGTCCATGTGCTCGAAGTCTGCGGCAATCCGCGCGAGCTCCTTTCGGAGATCTGGCAGACGCTGAAGCCCGGTGGGCGGATCATCGTCATCGCTCCGAACCGACGCGGCCTGTGGGCGCGGCTCGACACGACGCCCTTCGGCCAAGGCCAGCCTTTCAGCCGCGCCCAGCTCACCGGCCTTTTGCGCGAGGCGCTGTTTACGCCCGAATTATGGACGGAGGCCTTGTTCGTTCCCCCGCTCAACCGTGCGTTGATCCTGCGTTCCGCCGTCGCCTTCGAGCGCACGGGGCACGCTCTTTCCCTGCCTTTCGCCGGGATCCATCTGATCGAGGCGGTCAAGCAGGTCTATCGCGTGCTGCCTGTGTCCAGCCAGCGCGCCAGCCGGGCGCGGCTCGTGCCGACGCTCGCACCGACGGGTTGACCCGGATGGTCGGGACAAGGCGAATTTTGGCCATTTGGCGGATAGGGCAGGGCACCATCGTCTCGAATCTCAGGGCCGATCGTCGCGGCGGGCGGGTGGTCTCCCGCGGCATCGAGCGGGCTGGGCGCGCCTTGACTCGCCCTTCCGATCCGGCTTGTGTCCGCCCGCCTTACACCCCCAACCGCGCGCCATGGCCCGCGCCAGAAATCTTGGAACCCGATGCGGGCCTATCTCGACTTTGAAAAACCGGTTGCGGAGCTCGAAGCGAAAATCGACGAGCTGCGTTCGGTCGACATGTCGAAGGGCGGCGATCTCGGCGAGGAGATCGGCAAGCTCGAGACCAAGGCCACGGAGGCATTGAGGGAAGTCTATTTGCAGCTGTCCCCTTGGCAGAAAATGCAGGTTGCGCGCCACCCGCAGCGACCCCATTGCCTGGATTTCGTGAGAGGCTTGATCGAGGATTTCACGCCTCTCGCCGGTGACCGAAAATTCGGCGAGGACGAAGCCATTGTCTGCGGCCTCGGGAGATTCCGCGGCGAGCCTGTCTGCCTCATCGGCCAGGAGAAGGGGTCGACGACCGAGGCCCGCCTCAAGCACAATTTCGGCATGGCACGGCCGGAAGGATACCGCAAGGCGGTGCGGATGATGGAGCTCGCCGACCGCTTCGAGCTGCCGGTCCTGGCCTTCATCGACACCGCCGGCGCCTTTCCGGGGATCGAGGCCGAGGAACGTGGCCAGGCGGAAGCGATTGCGCGCTCGACCGATGCCTGCCTGTCGCTCGGCGCCCCGAATATCGCCTTGATCATCGGGGAAGGCGGCTCGGGCGGCGCCGTGGCGATTGCCACCGCAAACCGTGTCCTGATGCTGGAGCATGCCGTCTACAGCGTCATATCGCCGGAGGGCGCGGCCTCGATTCTCTGGCGTGACAGCGCCCGCGCCCAGGAGGCGGCCTCGAGCATGAAGATCACGGCGCAGGATCTCACGAGGCTCGGCGTCATCGATGCCATCGTGCCCGAGCCGCTCGGCGGCGCCCATCGCGATCCCGAGGCCGCCGTCAAGGCCGCGGGCGAGGCGCTCGCGGCAAATCTCGACGAGCTGCGCGGATTGGACGCTGCGGCGCTACGCCAGCAGCGGGCCGACAAATACCTGGCGATTGGACGGCGGCTGTGAGCTCGGTTAAGATTGCCTACACCATGTCGGCGTCGGGGTTCCGGCGGCGCTAGGGATTGGTAAAGGTTACCGGGGATGATGGGGCGTGGATCAGGTTGTGCCTACCTCTGGCCGCATTGATGCCGGATAGGTTCGACTGTCGAGTCGCCGTGGGATGAGATGATGTTGCGCTTACCCGGTCGCTTTTTTGTCGCCGCCTTGGCCTTTGGCCTGCTTGGCGCCTGTGGCGACCCTGAATTTCATGCATCGAATGCGCGTCATTGGGTTCCGCTCACTCCCGAGCTCCTGGCATCGATGCAGGAGAGAGGGATGCGCAAGGACGATCCCGTGCTCATCCGCACCTATAAGCAGGAGGCCGAGTTCGAGGTCTGGAAGAAGGATACGAGCGGTCGCTACGCCCTGCTCAAGACCTTCCCGATGTGCCGCTGGTCGGGTCAGCTCGGCCCCAAGCGCAAGGAAGGGGATCGGCAGGCGCCGGAGGGTTATTATTCCATCTCGCCCGCGCAGATGAACCCCAATTCGAATTATCATCTCTCCTACGATATCGGCTACCCCAACGCTTATGATCGCGCCCATGGCGGCACGGGCGCCTATCTCATGGTGCATGGCGATTGCTCGTCGGCCGGCTGCTACTCCATGACCGACAAGCAGATCGAGGAGATCTACGCGCTGGTGCGCGAGGCGCAGTCGGGCGGCCAGAAAGCCGTGCAGATGGAGGCTTTCCCCTTCCGCTTCACGGCCGCGAACCTCGCGCTGCATCGCCTCGATCCGAATATGCCGTTCTGGCGCAATTTGAAGGAGGGCGCGGACCGCTTCGAGATCGCCAAGGTCGAGCCCAAGGTCGGCGTCTGCAATGGCCGCTATACATTCGATCGCGCGGCTCGTTCGGAGGAGGCCTCCGGCTGCGGCAGCGAGGCCGATCCCGAGCTCGCGAAGCAAGTGGCCGAGAAGGAGCGTGACGATAACACCCAGGTCGCCGAGCTCGTCTCCAAGGGGACGCCCGCGGTCAAGATCGCCTATGACGACGGCGGCCAGCATCCATCCTTCAGGAACAAGGTCGCCGAGACCAGCCGGCCGGATGCGATCGCCGAGGGCCCGGTCGTGGCGCTCTTCGATGCCAAGGGCGCGCTCACCAAGACCGCAGTGCGCGCAAGAGGCTTCGACGAAGCCTCGATCGCCGCCGCCGTGAAGGATGTGGGCTCGCCCGACACCGCCTCGACGACGGTGGCGAGCGCCGCGCCCGCCGAGCAGAGGTCCGCGTCCTCGAGCCTAGCCTCGGCTGGCGCTTCCCCATCGCCGGGCGGTTCGACGGCAGCGTCAGCCTCGGCAGCGGCGAGCGGCCAGCCCAACCAGACAACGGTCGCGCGGCGCGACGCGACGCCGTCAAGCGAGGCGCATCTTGCCTTCGCATCGGTCTCTCCGGCTTCCGCCACCGCGGCGCCCAACAAGGATCAACCCTTCTACCAGACGCTCCTGGCGAAGTTGCCGAGATTGCCTTTCACCGGAGCTGACGAGACGCAGCCGCGTGCCCAGACAGGCGCGGGAAATGGCGATGAGGCGCTCGACCCGGCAGCGCCGCTGCCGCCCACGCGGCCCTCGAGGCTCAGCAAGGATGCCAAGGACGCCGGTCCACACTCGTCTTCCCCGCAGGCCAGCCTCGCCCCTGGCGTGAGTCTCTTCTCCTCGCATGCGATCTACGCCAAGCTGCCATCGTTCAAGGACGGCACTGCCGCCACCTCGCCGACGACGGCCGCGACCTTCACGCCCGTCGATCATTGAGCGCGCGGGCCGAATTTGCGCGCCTCTCGCTCGCCGCGGCCCTTATCCTCGCCTTCGCCCCGACGCTCGAGGCCGAGCCGCAGCCGCTCCAGGAAATGGACAGGGTCACCGAGGGGCTTGCCGCAGCCGGCTTCCCCCTGCATTACCGGACCGGGCGCGGCCTCTATCGCGAGGTCGTCAAGGCGGCGGCCGAGCGCGCCGGCCTCCCCTCCGAGATCGTCGATGCCGTCATCAGGACCGAAAGCGGCTACAACCCGAACGTGACGGGTGCAGTCGGCGAGATCGGGCTGATGCAGGTGCGTCCCTCGACGGCGCGCATGCTCGGCTTTTCCGGAACGCTCGAGGAGCTGCGCGAGCCGCGCACCAATATCGGGCTCGGCGTCGCCTATCTGGCGGGCGCCTGGCGGCTTGCCAAAGGGGATATCTGCACCGCCGTGATGAAATATCGCGCTGGCCACGGCGAGACGCGGTTCTCGATGCGCTCGATCGATTACTGCGTGCGCGTGCGCTCCTATCTGGTGGAAGCCAACTATCCCGTGACCGGCGAGGTGCCGAGCCCCAGCTTCGGCTTCGTCGATATCGGGCCTCGCTGGGGCTTCGGCACCGGCTCGGTCGCGGCGGCGCATCGCCTCGCCGCGCATCGCAAGCTCAGGAGCCGGGTCGCCTGGCGCGGCTATGATCAGCAGATGAAAGCTCTCGACCTGCGGGCGCGCGCCGGCATGTCGATCATGCGCTAACCTTACGTATCGCTGAAGGCCGGAGGGCGCTTGGCGACGAAGGCGGCCATGCCCTCCTTCTGGTCATTGGTCGCGAACATGGCGTGGAAGACGCGCCGCTCGAAACGGATGCCTTCCGCCAACGTCGTCTCATAGGCGCGGTTGACGCTTTCCTTGGCCATCATCACGATCGGCAAGGAGAGGCAGGCGATGGTTTCGGCGGTCTTCATCGCCTCTGTCATCAGCTCGGCGAGCGGCACGATGCGGGCCACGAGGCC
>JBIOEK010000129.1:0-8888 GCA_044445925.1 Hyphomicrobiales bacterium | reverse complement strand
TGCTGGTGCTGATCAATGGCGGCTTCAAATGGCTCATCAACCTGCAGAAAGGCGTGATGGGCGAACGCATGCTGCGCCGCTTGCGCTTCGACCTCGTGCGCCAGCTCACCTGGTTCCAGCCTGAGGAGATCCGCGGGGTCAAGCCGGCCGAGGCCGCCAGCATGATCAACAACGAGGTCGAGCCGATCGGGGTGTTCATCGGCGACGCCTTCGTGCAGCCGGCCTTCCTCGGCACCCAGGCGCTCACGGCGCTCGTCTATATCCTGGTGCAGAGCCCCTGGCTCGGCCTCGCGGCCGGCTTCATCGTCGGCATCCAGGGCATCATCATCCCGATACTGAGACGCGAGCAGATCAGGCTCGGCAAGCAGCGCCAGCTCGCCTCGCGCCAGCTCGCCGGGCGGATCGGCGAGATCGTCGAGAGCTCGCCGGCCATCCGCGCGCATGGCACGGATCCCTATGAGCGCTCCGAGATCGGCTCGCGGCTCGCGGGCCTGTTCTTCATCAGGCTCGACCTCTACAACCGCAAATTCGCGGTCAAGTTTCTCAACAATCTGCTGGCCCAGCTCACCCCCTTCTTCTTCTACACGGTCGGGGGCTATCTGGCGCTCCAGAAGCAGCTGGATGTCGGTCAGCTCGTGGCCGTGATCGCGGCCTATCGCGACCTGCCCCCGCCCGTGAAGGAGCTGATCGACTGGGACCAGCAACGCAACGACGTGACGGTCAAATACGAGCAGATCATCCAGCAATTCGATGTCGACGAGCCCGAGGCCCGAGAGGAGCTCGCCCCCCTGCCCGATGCGGCAGCAAGCGACCGGATCGACCTCGACGGCTTGTCGATCGCCGACCAGCACGGGTCGCCGCTCGTCGAGAGCGTCGCCTTCTCGATCGACCGGCCCGGCCACGTGGCGCTGGCGGGGCCGCAGGCAGGCGGCGGCGAGATCGTGGCGCGCGCGCTCGCCCACCAGATCAGCCGCTGGAAGGGCAATATCCGCCTGAACGGCCAGGATATCTCGCATTTGCGCTCCGGGGCGCTGGCGCGCGTCATGGCCTATGCGGGTCCGGAGCCGGTGCTGATGCCGAGCTCGATCCGCGACAATGTCGTCTATTCGCTGCGCCGCAACCCACCCGTGCCCGACGGCCAGCCCTTGTCCAAGACGGAAGCCAAGCGCGTGAACGAAGCCAGGCTCAGCGGCAATCCGCTCGAGGCGCCGGGCGATGGCTGGCTCGATCTCGCGGCGGCCGGCGCCAAGGACATGGCCGATCTCGACCGCCGCATCCTCGAATTGTTCACGCTGCTCGGCTTCGACGAGGACATCTATCGGCTCGGCCTCCTGGGCAAGATCCGTGCCTCCGCCGATGACCAGCTCGGCCAGCGCTTCGTCGGAGTGCGCCGGGCCATCTGGAAGAAGCTCGCCGATGAGAGCAAATCGCGGCTCGTCGAGCCCTTCGACCCGGAGCGCTTCAACTCCAACGCCACGATCGGCGAAAACCTGTTGTTCGGCGTGCCGGTCGGCGACATGTTCGCCGAGCATAATCTTGCCTCGAACCCCTATGTGCGCAAGGTCATCGGAAGCGACGGCCTCGCCACGACGCTCCCGGCAATCGGCGTCAGGCTCGCCGAGATGATGCTCGAGATGTTCACGGGCGTGCAGCCCGGGAACCCGCTCTATGAACGCTTCTCCTTCCTGGCGGCGAGCGACCTGCCCGGGCTCCAGGAGGTGGTGAACCGCGCGAAATCGCGGCGCCGCAACGAGACGGCCGCAGACCGCGACAAGCTGATCTCGCTGGCGCTCGGCTATGTCGAGCCGCGCCATCGCCTGGGACTTCTCGACGATGCGACCCGCACGGCGATCGTCGAGGGGCGCGCCAGCCTGCGCGCCATGATCCCCAAGGAGGTCGCGGGCTTGGTCGAGTTCTACGACCCCGCCTGCTATTGCAGCGCGGCGCCGGTGCGCGACAATCTCCTGTTCGGCCGCATCGCCTACGGAATCGCCAATGCGCAGGAAACCGTCTCGGGCGTGATCAAGTCAGCGCTCGGCGAAAGCGGCCTTCTGGACACGGTCTACCGCATCGGCCTCGATTATCAGGTCGGCTCGCATGGCCGTCTCCTGTTCCCGCGCCAGCGCGCCGCGATCGATCTCGCGCGCTGCCTCATCAAGAGCCCGCGGATCCTCATTCTCGACGATGCGCTGCGCGCCTTCCCTGGCATGGAGGCCAAGGTGATCCTCGAGCGCGTGATCGAGGAGTTCAAGAACCGCATATTGATCACCGCCCTGCCTGGCATGGACGATCTCGGCCGCAACGAGCTCAAGATCACCTTCGACAAGGGCCGCGTGGTGCGCATCGAGCGCGGCGGCGAACCGCCTTCCGGGCAGGAGGAGAGCATGAAGCCGTCGGGAGCCCCGGTAGCGGGGCGATCGCCCGCGGGGTCGCCGCAAGGATCGCCCCCGGACGGGCGAGAGGATGAGGGCGCCGTTCAAGCGCAGGTGGCTGAATGACGATCGAAACGGAAGTGCAATCGCTGCGGCAGGTCTCGATGTTCCGCGAGATCGACCCTGCGAGGCTGAAGCTGCTCGCTTTCACCAGCGACCGCCTGAGCTACGACAAAGGCGATGTGCTGTTCCGCCAGAACGAGGTCTCCGATTCGACCTATGTGATCGTCGAGGGCAAGGTCGGTGTCTGGATCGCGGCCGCGCGCGAGCGCATCAAGGTCGCCGAGCTCGGTGCGGGCGAGATCGTGGGCGAGATGGGCGTGCTCTGCGACCAGCCGCGCTCGGCCACCATCGAGGCCGCTTCCCATGTCGTGGCGCTCAAGATCGGCCGGGAGGTCTTCTTCGACATGCTGCGCCAATTCCCGCAGATGTCGCTCGCTGTCATGCGCGACCTCGCCCGGCGTCTCGACGCCACCAACAAGCGTCTCACGGTCACGAAATAGAGCCGGCACATGGGCAAGATGGACAGGCGCGCCCCGAACCGGCGCGACATCGCGCCTCTCCCGGCAGGGGGGCTCGGCGTGCGCTTCTTCGGCGTGCGCGGTTCCCTGCCCGTGCCCGGCCCCGGAACCCTCGTCTACGGCGGCAACACCGCCTGCGTCGAGATCAGGGTCAATGGCAGGCTGTTCATCGTCGACGCTGGGAGCGGCCTGGTGGGACTGGGAAGCGCGCTGGCCGAGGGGCCTGAGCACTCGTTCGATATCCTCCTGAGCCATCTGCATCACGACCATATCATCGGGCTGCCATTCTTCATTCCGCTCCACAATCCGACAAGGCGCTTTGCGATCCATGCGGGAAATCTCGAGGGCCGGACGCCCGAGGCCGAGCTGCGCAAGATGTTCTCGCCGCCGCTTTTCCCGATCGAGCTCGATTACACCGCAAAGCATATCCAGTTCGTCGGCTTCAAGGCCGGCGAGAGGCTCAAATTCGAGGACGGGGCGAGCGTGCGCACCGCGCCCTTGCGCCACCCCGGCGGAGCGACGGGATATCGCTTCGATACGGGCGGCCGCGCCGTCGCCTATGTGAGCGATTACGAGCATGAAGGTCCGGTGCCCGAACGCGAGCTCGTGGAGTTCGTGCGCGGCTGCGACCTCGTGATCTACGACACGACCTTCACGGTCGAGGACTATCCTCCCTGCAAGGGTTGGGGGCATTCGACCATCGAGGCGGGCCTCGCGCTGTGCGCGGCCTCCGGCGCCAAGCGGCTCGCCGCCTTCCACCACAACCCCGATTATGACGACGTGAAGCTTGCCCATATCGATGCCGCGCTGCAGAAGGCCTTGCCGGGCTCGTTCTGCGCCCGCGAGGGACAGTCGCTGCATTTCGAGGAGGTCGCCATGGCCGGGAGCCTCAGCGCCGCGAGATAGCTCCATCTGTCTTGCGCATGATCATATCCGAACAGCGGGACAAGTTTTCGGGATCATGGTCTGGGGATGGCCGGCGACTCGCCAGCCCTTCCCAGTCCTTCGCGACTCCACTATTCTTTCCAAGGTTTATCGATTAAGAAACCGCCGCGGCCCGGATGAGGGCCAGCGGTGGCGACCTATCGTCGAGAGCCACAGCAAGGGAGGTCTTGATGTCATTGACGCGCAGACAGATGGTAGCACTGGCGCCTGCGGCCTTGTTGGCGACGCAGGTGTCTCGAGCCTTCGCCCAGGACGACGAGGCGGCCTATTTCGTTGGCATGGCGCAAGATGGCGGCTATGCCTATCGCCGCACCAATATGAAGAAGATCGATCCGACCTGGCAAAAGCAGCTCGTCAACTATGTCCATAGCGAGCCGCCCGGCACCATCGTCGTCGATACGCGGGCTCATTTCCTTTACGTCGCCTTCGAGAACAACACGGCTCTGCGCTACGGCGTCGGCGTCGGCAAGGAAGGTTTCAAATGGTATGGGCGGGCCGAGGTCGACCGTAAGGCCCTTTGGCCCGGCTGGACCCCGCCGCCCGAGATGATTGCGCGGCGTCCCAACCTGCCGCGCCACATGGATGGCGGGCCGGACAACCCGCTCGGGCCGCGCGCCATGTATCTGTATCGCGACGGGCACGATCTCGATTATCGCCTGCACGGCACCGTCGAGCCTTGGAGCATCGGCTCGGACGTGTCGAGCGGCTGCATCCGCCTGCTCCCGGAGCATGTGATCGACCTGTTCCAGCGCACGCCGGTCGGGACGAAGGTGCTCGTGCTCGAGCATCTGGCCTGAGGGGCGGAACGATTCGCTCGAGAGCGAATCGTTCGGCGCATCGAAGCTCTTGAATTTCCGCATGGTCGTTCCGGCGAACCGGTTCCAGCTTCGCCCCATCATGCCCTAGAAATGTGTGGTCTTTACAGTTGTAGCGTCGAGAGGGGTTGATCGAGATGGGCGGCAGGACGGGGAATTGCGGGAAATCGGGAGCTTGGCTCGCATTGGCGATGGCCTTGGCGCTGTCGGGATGCGCGTCGGATATGGCGCCTCCGGCACCGAAATCGGCGGCAAATGATGCGCCCGTCGGCGCCGGGATCAATGTGCCCCCCGGATCGAACGAGGATTTCATCGTCAATGTCGGGCGGCGCGTCTATTTCGGCGAGAACTCGGCCGCGCTCGACGATACGGCGAAAACCACGCTCGACAATCAAGCCAGTTGGCTGTCGACCTACACTTCCTACAAGATCAAGGTGGAAGGCTTCGCCGACGAAAAAGGCAGCGTCCAGTTCAACACCCAGCTCGGCCAGAAGCGCGCCGACACCGTGGCCTCCTACCTTGCCTCGAAGGGCATCCCGGCCGGTCGCATCAAGGCGAAGACCTTCGGCAACGCTCCAAACCGCAAGGTCAAGTCCTGCGACGACGTCTCCTGCTGGTCGCAGAACCGCCGCGCCGTGACCGTGCTCGTCACCGACGTCGAGACCTGAGCCGTTCATGAGGGCTCCCGATCGGCCATCGTCAGCTAGGTTCAATCGGCGGCGAAGCCGCGATAGACGAAGGCCAAGGCGGCAATCAGGATGACCGCGAGCGCGGTGATCAGGAGAGGCGGAATGAGCCAGAACACGTAGCCGCCATCGAGGAACCAGGCTCTTGCGCCTTCGAGCACTTGCTCGCGCTTGCGAATGGACGCCGCCGGATCGTCGAGGCATTTTTGCAGATCGATTTGGGCGACGGTCTGCTTGCGGATCTGGCAATCGGCAATCTGGGCCTGCTCGGCGCGCGAGATCTCGCGCGAGGCGACGTTGACGGCGGCGAACACGCTCCAGGCGATGAATACCACGAGCAGAAGCCGAAACGTTCCTCGCGCCAGATTCATGCGGCTCAATCGCTGCGCTCTCCCGAGGTTTCGGCGGCGGCTTCCGCCGCATCCACGGTCTTCAAGGCTTCGGGATGGGGCATCGACACGATGTTATAGCCCGAATCCACATAGTGGATCTCTCCGGTGACGCCGCTCGACAGGTCGGAAAGCAAATAGAGGCCGGCCTTGCCGATCTCCTCGATGGAGACCGAGCGGCGCAAGGGCGCATGCCGCTTCTGGAAGTTGAACATCAATCGCGCATCGGTGATCCCAGCCCCGGCAAGCGTGCGAACCGGTCCCGCCGAGATGGCGTTGACGCGGATGCCGAGCGGGCCGAAATCGGCCGCGAGGTAGCGCACCGAAGCCTCGAGCGCGGCCTTGGCGACGCCCATCACATTGTAGTTCGGCATCACCCGGTTGGAACCATCATAGGTGAGCGTCAGGAGCGCTCCGCCCGCCGTCATCAGCCTTTCGGCACGACGCGCGATCTCGGTGAAGGAAAAGCACGAGATCAACAAGGTGCGCGTGAAGTTTTCGCGCGTCGTATCGGCGTAGCGCCCCTTGAGCTCGTTCTTGTCGGAAAAGGCGATGGCGTGGACGAGAAAGTCGAGCCCGCCCCATTCGGCGCCAATTCGCGCGAACAGGGCATCGAGCGAAGCCTGATCCTCGACGTCGCAGGGCTCGAGGATCGAGGAGCCGAGCGAAGCCGCCAGCGGGGAGACGCGCTTGCCCAAGGCGCTGCCCTGATAGGTGAAGGCGAGCGTGGCGCCCTCTCCGTGAAGCGCCTTGGCGATGCCCCAAGCGATCGAATGATCATTGGCGACGCCCATGATGAGGCCGCGCTTGCCCTGCATCAGCCCCTCGCCTCGCGCCACCGCCTTGGATGGGCGCTCTCCCGGCCCGTGCGAGCCCCCGCCAAGCTTGCGGGTGAGCACGGCCGACGGCAATACGGCGCTGTCCATGTTGCAAATCCCCAATTATTATTTCGATGCCGTCCCAATTCGGCGACGGCGGTCAACCATCATATCGCTGCAGTATGAGCGTCGCGTTAGTGCCGCCGAACCCGAAGGAATTCGACATCACGCAATCCATCTTCGCATCGTCGATGCGGCTCGTGACGATCGGCATATCGGCGAATTCTGGATCGAGCTCGTCGATATGGGCGCTCTTGCAGATGAAGCGATTATTCATCATCAGCAAGCAGTAGATCGCCTCCTGCACGCCGGTGGCGCCGAGCGAATGTCCGGTCAGCGATTTGGTCCCGGAAATCTTCGGGCAATCATCCTCGCGTCCGAAAACCTCGCGCATCGCCTCGATCTCGCGCAGATCGCCGATCGGCGTCGAGGTCGCATGCGGATTGATGTAGTCGACCGGTTCCTTCACGGTCGCAAGCGCCATGCGCATGCAGCGCACCGCTCCCTCGCCCGATGGCTGGACCATGTCGAAGCCGTCCGAGTTTGCCCCGTAGCCGGTGACCTCCCCGTAAATGCGCGCGCCCCGGGCCTTGGCGTGCTCGAGCTCCTCGAGCACCAGCACGCCCGCTCCGCCCGCGATCACGAACCCGTCCCGGTGCTTGTCGAAGGCGCGCGAGGCGCGTTCCGGCGTGGAGTTGAATTTCGTGGACATGGCGCCCATGGCGTCGAACAGGGCCGAGAGGGTCCAGTCGAGCTCCTCGCAGCCTCCCGCGAAGACGATGTCCTGCTTGCCCATCTGGATGGTCTCATAGGCATTGCCGACGCAATGCACCGAGGTCGCGCAGGCCGACGATATCGAATAGTTGACGCCCTTGATCTTGAACCAGGTGGCGAGCGTCGCCGAGGCCGTGGAGCTCATCGTCTTCGGCACCGCGAAAGGCCCGACGCGCTTCGTCGAATGGGTTTCGCGGAACTTGTCGATCGAGGCGATCATGGAACGTGTCGAGGGCCCGCCCGAGCCCATGATGAGGCCGGTGCGCTCGTTCGAAATCTCATTCGGCTCGAGACCCGAATCGCGGATCGCCTGATCCATCGCGACATGGTTCCAGGCCGTGCCTCCGCCATGGAAGCGCATCGCCCTGCGGTCGACATAATCTTCCGGATTGAGGGTCGGCGCGCCGGCCACCGTGCAGCGCAAGCCGCGCTCGGCGTAATCGGGCTGATAGGTGATCCCGGATTTCGCCTCCCTCAGCGAGGCCAGCACTTCCTGGGTGTTGTTGCCGATGGAGGAAACGATGCCCATCCCGGTCAAGACGATGCGTCTCATGTGAATGAACTCCCCGCCGATGCCTTGCCGTCACGTCGACGAAACCGGCTGCCCCCGCTCAGCCGACAGCTCTCGGTCCCATTCGCTCGAATCCCTGCGCTCATCCTCTTCACGTCGCGAGGCTAGCGCTCGCCTGCTGGAACAATCCGACGCGCAAATCCTTGGCGCCGTAGATGCGACGACCATCGGCCTCAAGCCAGCCATCCGCAACCCCGAGAACCAGCTTGCCGCGAAACACCCGCTTCAAATCGACCCCATAGACCACCCGCTTGACCGTGGTCAGCACCTGATCGGAGAACTTGACCTCTCCCACGCCCAGCGCCCGTCCGCGACCGGGCGCGCCGAGCCAGGCGAGGAAAAAGCCGCAGAGCTGCCACAGCGCGTCGAGGCCGAGACAGCCGGGCATGACCGGATCGCCTTTGAAATGGCAATCGAAGAACCACAAATCGGGCCGCACGTCGAGCTCGGCGACGATATGACCCTTTCCGTAGGACCCGCCGCCCTCGGCGATCGAGGCAATGCGGTCGAACATCAGCATCGGCGGCAGGGGCAATTGGGCATTGCCGGGCCCGAACAAATCGCCACGGGCGCAGGCGAGCAGATCTTCGTAGGAGAAGCTGTTGCGGCGAGACATACGCTGTGGTCCGGCTCCTTAAGCCAATCGTGGCGGATAACGGCGCCCCGATGCCGGTTCGCTGCGGGTGCCTCGTATCACAATCGGCGCGAAAATGGAAAGCTCGCGAGGGTTCGCGGCAGGGCGCCGAATTCGGTTTGACGTCCGGCGCTCCCGCCTGCCCCCCCCACCCAAGCCGGATTTTATCCGAATTTCGCTTCAAGTTGCCGAAATCGGGCAGTGGCGGCGATGCAGACGGTCAGCGCCGTCGTGCATCGATCA
>JBIOEK010000128.1:0-8902 GCA_044445925.1 Hyphomicrobiales bacterium | reverse complement strand
CCTTAAGCCAATCGTGGCGGATAACGGCGCCCCGATGCCGGTTCGCTGCGGGTGCCTCGTATCACAATCGGCGCGAAAATGGAAAGCTCGCGAGGGTTCGCGGCAGGGCGCCGAATTCGAGTTTGACGGCCGGCGCTCCCGCCTGCCTCCCCCACCCAAGCCGGATTTTATCCGAATTTCGCTTCAAGTTGCCGAAATCGGGCAGTGTCGGCGATGCAGACGATCAGCGCCGTCGCGCATCGATCATTCGGCGCCGTGCGGCATGGATCAGGCCCGGTAGCCGGCTTGCCGCGGGCCGGGCGACCTTACGGAAAATCCCCGATATTGCAGCCGAAGCCGCTAGCGCTTATGTCATTTTCGAATTCAGGACGCTCCACGATCTACCGGGACCAAAGAATGGCAACGCTCAATCCCACCTTGATCCAGCCGGGGCAGAGCCTTGCCCAGAACCTTGGCCTTGGGCCGGCGGCGGGCAGCTGCGTGGTGCGGGATCTGCGCGACCGTCTGCGCGGCGTCGGCTTGCGTCCCACGCGGCAGCGTCTGTCGCTCGGCTGGCTGATCTTCGGCAAGGGCCACCGGCATCTCTCGGCCGAGGCCTTGTTCGAGGAAGCCTCACGCTCGCGCCTCCAGGTTTCGCTGGCGACCGTCTACAACACCCTCAACCAGTTCACCGAGGCCGGTCTTCTGCGCGAGATTGCGGTCGACGGCACGCGCACCTATTTCGATACCAATACCGAGGTGCACCACCATTTCTTCATCGAGGAGGAAGGCCGCGTGATCGATATCCCGGCCTCGGCCGTCGAGGTGAGCGACGTGCCGCCGGCGCCGGAAGGCTTCGAGATCGCCCGTGTCGATGTCGTGGTGCGGCTGCGGCGCAAGACGGGGTAGTGACGATCGAGCTGCATAGCTGGGACACACCCAACGGCCGCAAGGTCAGCGTGGCCTTGGAAGAGATGGGGCTCGCCTATCGGGTCCATCCGGTGAATATCACCAGCGGCGAGCAGCATGCGCCGTCCTTCCTGCGCATCAGTCCAAACAACAGGATTCCAGCGATCGTCGATCCGGACGGACCTGGAGGCGCGCCGATCAGCGTCTTCGAGTCCGGCGCGATCCTCCTCTATCTCGGAGAGAAGACGGGCCAATTCCTGCCCGCCGATCTCAGGAGCCGGGTAGCCGTGCTGGAATGGCTGATGTGGCAGATGGGCGGCTTTGGCCCGATGCCGGGTCAGGTCCATCATTTCCTCGCGGTGAAGAACGAGCAAGACCGACGCTATGGCCTCGAGCGTTATTCGAACGAGACCCGTAGGCTTTATGGCGTGCTTGACCGGCGTCTGGCGCAAGTCGAGTTCGTGGCGGGCGCGCTGTCGGTTGCGGACTTCGCCATCCTGGGCTGGGCCTGGCGTCACGAGCGTCACCAGGTCGCGCTCGGCGACTTTCCGCATGTCGAGCGCTGGTACAAGGCCCTCACGGCGAGGCCGGGCGTGCAGCGGGGCTTGACGGTCAAGCTGACGTGAACCGCCCCTCCCCGACGAAGCGTGGCGCTATTCCACCGTTTCGCGCGGATAGACGCCCCAGAGCTTGTCCTCCTGGATATAGCCGTCGAAATTGTCGCTCTTCAGCCGGCACCAGCTGCGCGAGCAGTCATGGATCGAGCCGAGAACCCGGGGCTCGAGCCTGGCGGCGACCGGAGCGCCGCTATCTGGGCGCTCGAAGAGCGG
Source organism: Hyphomicrobiales bacterium (assembly GCA_044445925.1). Lineage (GTDB taxonomy): Bacteria > Pseudomonadota > Alphaproteobacteria > Rhizobiales > Beijerinckiaceae > GAS188. Next base: position 7,184 of record JBIOEK010000128.1, on the reverse strand, counting down.
GATCGATTCCTCCTTGGACCAGGGAGCCACGAGGGCTGTGCGGCGACCCGAGAGCAGATTTTGCAGCACCCAGCCCTCGGTGCCGTCCGAATCGCGGATGCGGCGCCATTGCTCGAACTCGGCCGTGATCTCGACGGGAAGCCCGGCCCGCTTGAAGATCCACTTCACCGGATGATCGCGGTTCGGCCCCTCGCGCAGATTGACGCTGTCGGCCTTGAGGCTCACGAAGCGCGGCATGGGCAACTTGGTCACCGGCCCGATGCCGGCATCCTCGGCAAGGGCCGCCGTCCCCGCAAGGGCGATGCCCAAGCAAAGCGCGGCGAGACGCGCCAGCGTCGATCTGCGTCTCAATCGAAGCTCCTCCATCAGGCGGCGATCCTTGCCGCTGAAACTTGCCGAAACGACGGCATCGCGAGCCCCTCGCGTCCTGCTCGGACATTCACGGGGGGCGACGGCTCTGCTACATCGAAACCGTCACGGGGCCGAGCATTGGGACGACAGGCTTAATAGCCGGTAAAGCCAGGGGACAGATAGCAGCCATGCCCAAGAGAAGACCTGTCGTCATCGTGACCCGCCGGCTGCCCGTCATCGTCGAGACGCGCCTGTGCGAACTCTTCGACACGAAGCTGAACGCCGAGGATCAGCCGATGTCGCGCGAAGCGCTCGCCGAGGCCATGGCGAGCGCCGAGGTTCTGGTGCCGACGGTCACCGACGAGATCGACGCCAATCTCATCGCGGCTGCCGGGCCGTCCCTCAAGCTCATCGCCAATTTCGGCAACGGCGTCGACAATATCGACGTTCCCGCCGCGACGGCGCGCGGCATCATCGTCACCAACACGCCAGGCGTCCTGACCGACGATACCGCCGACATGACGATGGGGCTCGTGCTCGCGGTGGCGCGGCGGTTGGTCGAGGGGGCACGCGTCATCGCGGATGGAAGCTGGAACGGCTGGTCGCCGACCTGGATGCTCGGCCACCGGATCACCGGAAAGAGGCTCGGCATCGTCGGCATGGGGCGCATCGGCCAGGCGCTCGCCAAGCGCGCGCGCGCTTTCGGGCTCGCCGTGCATTACCACAATCGCAGGCGCGTCGATCGGCGCATCGAGGACGGGCTCGAAGCCACCTATTGGGAGAGCCTCGACCAGATGCTGGCGCGGGTCGACATCGTATCGGTCAACTGCCCGCACACGCCGGCGACCTTCCACCTCATCTCGGCGCGGCGGCTGAAGCTCCTGAAGCCTTCGGCCATCATCGTGAACACGGCGCGCGGCGAGATCATCGACGAGACGGCGCTGATCAAGATGCTGGAGGCGGGCGAGATCGCGGGCGCCGGCCTCGATGTCTTCGAGCATGAGCCCTCGGTGCCCCCGAAGCTCGCCAGGCTCGCGAAGGCCGGCAAGGTGACGCTCTTGCCGCATATGGGCTCGGCCACGAATGAGGGCCGCGTCGATATGGGAGAAAGGGTCATCGTCAACATCAAGACCTTCATCGACGGCCACACGCCGCCCGACCGCGTGCTGCCCTCGATGATCTGACGCCGACCGATGACGAACCGGAGCACCTTCTTGCCCGACATGCCAGCCGAGCGGCGGCTCGCCGCGATCCTCGCGGCGGATGTGGTCGGCTATAGCCGGCTGATGGGAGCAGACGAGGTCGGCACGCTCAGGGCGCTGAAGGCGCTGCGCGGAGATGTTCTGCACCCGCTGATCGCCTTCCATCGCGGCCGCATCGTCAAGACGACGGGTGACGGGGTGCTCGTCGAATTCGCGAGCGTCATCGACGCGGTCAACTGCGCGGTAGCGATCCAGCGCGAATTGCGGCTGACGCCTGCGCCGCTGACGCTGCGCATCGGCGTCAATATCGGCGACATCATCATCGACGGGGCGGATATTTTCGGGGACGGCGTCAATCTCGCCTCGCGCCTCGAGACCATCTGCGAGCCGGGCGGCGTGACCATTTCGCGCGCCGTGCATGAGCAGGTGCGCGACAAGCTCGCCTTCCCGTTCGTCGATCAAGGCGAGCAGAGCGTCAAGAACATCGTGCGGCCGGTGCGGGTGTTCGGCATCGGGCCGCAAGCGATCGGCGCCTTGCCGGCAACCGCGCTGCCCGGGCGGGCGGAGCCTCAGCTCCCCGCAATCGCACCGCAGGATGAGCCGCTCGAGCCCCAAGGGACGAGGCCGAAACGCAGGAGATGGCGCCTGCGGCTCATTCTCCTCGCCGTCGCCTTGCTGGTCCTGTCACGCCAAGCCGGCGTCAGGCACGCCTTCGACAATTTCCTCGCCTGGGCGATGCCGGCCCCGGCGAAGGCGCCGCCCGCAAAGCCTGCCGAGCTCGCGCCCCTGCCGCCCCCGATCTTCGTGCCGTCACCGCCGGCCCACCCGGAGCCGCCGGACGGGGCCAAACCGCCAGGCGGAGCCGAGCCTGCGGGCGGAGAAAAGCCTCCTGGCGGAGCCGAGCCGCCGATGGCCCCGCCGATCGAGCTGCATCCGCAGGATTAGGGCCGGCTATTTCAGCGGGCACTCCTTGCCGTGCGGATCGACATCGTCCTTGAACACGGTCTCGACGATCTCGGTCTGATACTTGCCGTCGGCGCGCTTGGCCACCTTGGTGAGGTAGAGGTTCTGGATCGGATAGCCGTTATTGTTGAACTTGAAGCCGCCGCGCAGCGACTGGAAATCCGCCTTCTTCAAGGCGGCCCGCAGCGCCTCCTTGTCGGTGGTCTTGCCGCCCGTCGCCTTGAGGGCCGAATCGATGAGGAGCGCGGCGTCATAGGCCTCGAAGGCGAAGGAGCCCGGCACGTAACCATAGGTCTTCTCGAACTCGGCGACGAAGGCCTTGTTCTGCGGCGTGTCGAGATTGGGGGCCCAGTTCGAGCCGCCATAAAAGCCGATGGCCGCATCCTGCTGGGCCGGCAGCGTCGATTCATCGACCGTGAAGGCCGAGAGGAAGGGAATGTCGCCGAGCCCCGCCTGGCGGTATTGCTTGACGAGATTGACGCCGAGACCGCCGGGCATGAAGACATAGAGGGCGTCGGGCTTGGCGGCCGCGATCCTGGCGAGCTCGGCCGAGAAATCGAGCTGGCTCAGCGGCGTGTAGACCTCGTCGACGATCTCGCCCTTGAAGGCGCTCTTGAAGCCCTCGATTGCGTCCTTGCCGGCCTGGTAGTTCGGAGCCAGCAGGAAGACGCGCTTATAGCCCTTCTGCTGCGCGTAAGTGCCGCTGACGGCGTGGATGCGGTCGTTCTCATAAGAGGTCACGAAGAAATAGGGGTTGCAGTTCTTGCCGGCGAAGCTCGACGGACCGGCATTCGGGCTGATCAGGAAGGTCTTGGAATCGGTGACCGGCTTCATGATGGCCGCGAGCACGTTGGAGAAGATCGGTCCCACCACGAACTCGACCTTGTCGCGGTCGAGCAGCGCCTGCACCTTGGTGATGGCGAGGTCCGGCTTCAATTCGTCGTCGACGACGACGAGCTCGGTCTCGCGCCCTCCGAGCTTGCCGCCGAGCGCATTCAAGGCGAGCTTGAAGCCGTCGAGCGAATGCTTGCCGAGCACCGCCGGCGGTCCGGAGAGGCTGAGCACGACGCCAATCTTCAGCTTGTCCTGCGCCTGCGCCCCGCAGCCGATGAGGACGGCCGCCGCGAAGACGAGAGACTTGAGAATTCCCTTCATGAGCCTAGCCCTCCTGACGCCTTGTCGCCGATCAGACGCGGCTTGCCGCCGCTTGCCGGCGATAGTTTAGGCTTGAAACATCGCACTTGGGAAGGTGGATTGCCGCAGCTTCACCCAAGAGTCGGCGAGGTGTCGGCGAGGTTCGGTCAGCTTATCCGGCAAGGTCCGCCTCAGGCGCAAGGTCGTGCTCGCGATATCGCCTCAGCTGAGCCGCCTTCCAAATTGGGTTCGTTCTGCCAAAAATTGCAAGCGAGGCATGATCCATTTGGAGGGCGCCTGCGCTCAGATCACCTTGCCCAGGATCGCGTCCATCTCGGCTCTCGAGAAGGCCTTCAGGGTCTGCGTCCGCACATTGCCGGATTTGCCGAGCGCCAGGCCAAGCGCGGTGGCCACCATGTCATCGGGCGCGTCGAGAATGGCGACGATGTCGAATTTCCCGAGCGTCCAATAGATGTCCTTCAGGCTCGCGCCCATGGATTTAGCGAGATCCCTGAAGGCGTCGGCCCGCTTGGTCGTGTCCTTGATGTTGCGGACGCCCTGATCGGTAAAGCTGGCAAGCACCACATAGGCTGCCATGGTGACCTCCCTTGGAGACGCCGGCCGACTGCCGGCCAAGCAATGCTAGTCCCTGACGACGCAGGCCGGTAGCCATTTTCGACAAGCCGCATTCAACAAGCCGCCTTCAACAAGCCGCCTTCGCCAAGCCATTTTCGACAAGCCGCTTAAGCCTATTCTGCGTTGCCGCTTGCGCATCGCGCAGAGCCTGTCCATTCTCGATGGCCACATGGTCCGGCGAGGGAGAGGGATATGAAGGCGGAGACTGGCGGGGTCACCAAGGCGAATACCGGCATCGACGGCATCTCCTGGAACATATTGGGCCAGACCTATGTGCCAAAGCAGCTCTCCGAGAGTTCCTTCGCCTGGCACGCGACATTGCCGGCAGGCACCTTCGTGCCGCCCCATATCCATCCGACGCAGGAAGAGTTCATCTACATGCTCGAGGGCCGCATGGACGTCGTGCTCGACGGCAAGGACTATGTGGCGAGCGCGGGCGATTTGATCCGCCTGCCGATGGGGGTGCCCCACGGCCTGTTCAACAAGAGCGAGCAGACGATCAAATGCCTCTTCTGGGTGACGCCGACCCGCAAGCTCTACGACCTGTTCTGGGGCATCCACTCGATGAAGGAGCAGAAGCCCGAGGAGGTGGTGGCGCTCTCGGCGAAGCATGAGGTGATGTTCCTGCCGCCGCCGGCGTGATTGCCGCGCTCCCACAGAAGGCGGTCGCTCCCCCGCCTTCACTTTACGGACTTACACATCTCCTTGCGCAGCGCCTTGAGGCGCGAGCGTCGCCTCCTCCTCTATGTGGCCAGCCTGAACCCGACCACGGCGAAGTGATGATCGAAGGTGTAGGCGATGCGAATTCGCGCATGCTTCATGATCACGAAGCTCGTGGCATCGACGGCCGACAGCTTGTAGAGGTCCGCGCGTCGAAAGTAGTCCCACGACTGCTCCAGATCGCCGAGTGCGCAGGGAAGGACCTTTACGGTTCCGGGAGCGAAAATCGATTCCTTCCAAGTCAGCGCCACATCCCGGTTGGCGTTGCGGTCGAGAAATGTGAACGTCTCGATGACGACGGGAACGGAAGTGTGAAGCTTGGCGCCGGCCCCCTGCAACCGGTCCCAGCGGGCACGCGCTTCCGAATGCAGCGGATCGCGCGATAGGGCGAGGGCAATCCACGCTCCACTGTCGACGAAAACCGCCTCCCCTTGCCGCATCAGGGGTCGTCGTGGACGCTATCGTGCTCGATGGACGATCGCTTTGGCTCGCCGTCCCAGATAGCGACCGGGCCTTCGGCCTGCGGCTTGAGCACGACCTTGCGGATCGCGTCGCGGACGAGCTCGGCAACGCTGCGACCCGAACGCGCCGCGGCCTTGCGCAGAGCGTCGAGCTCTTCCTCGCGGAGATAAACTTGGGTCTTTTGCATATATGTCAGTTTAAGGTGGCCATTGACATACGTCAAGCTCGGTTGTCACGTGGCCTTGACCAAGCAGCCCTTATGCCCGCCGATCTTGGGATCGACAACCGCAGGCGCCGCAAGGATGCCAAGCGCATCCGAAGCATCAGCGAAATCGCCGCGGGTCCTCATTGCGGATGTAGGTGACGCTCGCCGTGTGCTTCTTGAAACGCCGACGCAGCTCGGGATCGAGCTTGCGGAACGCCGCCACCGACAACGTAACGCCCGTCGCATCGAGCGTTGCGGCGGTATTCACCGTCTTGCCGATGACGTCGTAGCGCTTGGCGCCCGGGGCGCCGAACGGACCGGCGATGGCGGTGCCGAAATGCGCCTTGACGGTCAGCCGGCAGTCCCAGCCTCGGTCGTCCATGAAGCTGTCGACTGCGTCCTTGAGGTCCATCAGCGCCTGAACCCCGCGGTCGACCTCGTCCTCGTCGAACACCATCAGCGCGCCGTCGCCGAAGAACTTGACCATGCGGCCGCCGGCCTCCTCGGCCGCTGCCGCCACTCTCTCGTAATAGGCGTCGAGCGTCGCCGCCACATCCGCGTCGCTCACGCGTTTGCTTTGAGCCATGAATCGAGTGAGATCGACGAAGGCGACAAGCAGCGGCGTCTCGGAATGGAGATTTGTCATCGGTAACTCCCATCTGCATCTGACGTCGGCCCAAGGTCCGACAGGAACGGGAGTGAGCGCAGGCCCTTGCGTCCTGCAGTTGCGGCTGGTTTTGGACCATCTCGCCCATAGCGGTCAACGCCGTCTCAGGGATCAGCAGGGCAACGAGTCCAGGTCGGCGACAGGCGCTGGTCGTCACCTCCCCGCCGCTCGCGGGGCTATGTGATTCATTCATCTTCCCCGGTGGCGGACACTCGAAATTGCGACTGCGCGCCGTGGCTTCAATTTTACTGAGCGCCGCTCGCGATCGGCGAGGCTCCGCGAAGCCTTATGCCTCCCGATATCCGCGCGGGTCGTAGGCCTGGATCGGCGGCAGGTTCCCGGTGAAGCGCTCGACCTCTATGGCCGTGAGCTGCCCGGTGCAGCCCTGCGCCAGCGAGGAGGTGCCGGCATCGCGCGTCAGCACGTTCGGGTTGCCGTGCACGCATAGGGGCTTGTCCTCCTCCGGATCGGCCGGATCGTACCAGGCGCCCGTCGGAAGCTGCACCACGCCTTGCCGGATATCCGTGGTCAGGCGCACCGCCGCGAGGCAGGCGCCGCGCGCATTGAACAGGCGAATGATGTCGCCGTCGGCGACGCCGCGCGCGGCCGCGTCGTCGGGGTGCATTCGCGCCACCTCGCGTCCGCGGTGCTTCTCCGCCGCGCTGTGCTGGCCGAAATCGAGCTGGCTGTGCAGGCGGCTCGCGGGCTGGTTGGCGACCAGGAAGAGCGGGGCTGCGGTGCTCGGCGCCTCCTGGGGCGCAAGCCAGGTCGGGTGGCCGGGGCAATCCGGCTCGTCGAAGCCGGCGATGGTCGCGGAATAGATCTCGATCCTGCCGCTCGGGGT